>USHF01000094.1 GCA_900554465.1 uncultured Collinsella sp. | reverse complement strand
GGCTCGGAGATGTGTATAAGAGACAGCGCCCCCTCCCGCGCACGGAACGGGAGGAGGCTAAAGGTAGGAGTCTACCGGTGGGGTTACCCCACCGGACAGACGATGACCAGGTGATCCTTTACAGGATCGTCATGGTTTCCGTGGGGTACCCAAGGGGTACTTAGAGCATCACGCAAGCGACGGTCAGGATGATGGCGCAGACGACGGAGAGAGCGACGATGAGCTTAAGAGCAAACTTGAGCCAGGTCGTCCACTCGATCTTGGCCAGAGCAAGACCGCCCATGATAGCGCCGGAGGTCGGGGTGAACAGGTTCACGACGCCGATGGCGGCGGAGAAGATCATGACCATGACCTCGGGCGAGAAGCCGAGCTTAACAGCCAGCGGTCCCATGATGGGCATGGAGACAGTAGCCATACCGGAGGTCGAGGGGATCAGGAAGGACAGGCCGAAGTAGACCAGGAAGCTCATGGGAGCGAAGATCACGCCGGACAGGCCAGCCAGAGCATTGGCGGCAGCGTCGAGGACGTAGACGTCGAGGCCGGTGCTAGCCATGAGGACGGAGATACCACGGGCGAGGGCGATGACGAGGACAACGGACATCATGTCGGCAGCGCCGGTGATGAAGGTGTTGACGATCTGCTTCTCGGACAGGCCGCCGATAATACCGATCAGGACAGCCATGAGGAAGAACCAGGTGGAAGCCTCGTCGAAGTACCACTGACCAATGGGCAGGCCGGTGATCAGGGCAGACCAGCCCTGAACGATGGCGTTACCGTCAGCGTCATAGACAGCGCCAGCATCGAAGAAGTTGGCGACGCCCTCGTTAAGGTCGGCCAGCGGGATGAAGCCGACGATCATGACGACGAAGGTGAAGGCAAAGGCGATCAGAACACCCTTCTGACGACCGGTGAGCTTGACCTCCTTGTGAACCTCGGAAGCAGCCTTGCCGTGAGCCTCTTCGGCGTCCTTGAGCTCCTGCATCGAAAGGATGGTGGAACCCTTGTCAGCCTTGACCTTCTTGGCATAGCTCATGACGAAGAGGATGGACATAACAGTGGTAACAATCCACAGGACGGCACCGAGGCCGATGATGATGGACTGGTTGACCTCAATGCCAACGCCAGTCAGAGCGTCAACGGCAGCACCGACGGCAAACGGGTTAACCGTGGAGCCGAGGCAGCCGCAGCCAGCGCCGAGCAGGACGGTGGCAGCGCCGACCATGGGGTCGAAGCCAGCAGCCATCATGGTGGCGGCGAGCAGGGCGTAGAAGGGAACGGTCTCCTCGCACATACCATAGGTGGTACCACCGAGGGAGAAGATGAACATCAGCACGGGAATGAGCATGATCTCATTGCCCTTAAGCTTCTGCACCAGAACAGCAATGCCGTTGTCCAGGGCGCCGGTCTCGGTCATCATGCCGAGGAAGCCGCCGAGGATCATAACGAAGAGGCAGACGGGCAGAGCGTCAGCGAAGCCCTTGACCGGGGCGGTGCAGAAATCGCTCAAGCGGGCAGCGGTAACCGCGCCACCGGACGTACCGGAGACGATAACGGTAACAACCGCGACGATTGCCAGCAGAGCAAGAAGAATGGTGAACGATGAAGGCATACCGCGCTTTTTCTTAGCGGTCTCAGTCATAGTTCTCATCCCCCTTCATAAATCATTTACTGATCTCGCCCTAAGCGGCTCTTCCGTGCCGTGCATGTCGCTCAGTGCGAGATTTTTACCAGACAAAAGCGCTCGGGGTGCGCAGCAATGCACCCCGAGCGAGATGCTAGATGCTCTTACTTGAGCGTAGCGTACATGACAGCCTTGATGGTGTGCATGCGGTTCTCGGCCTCGTCGAAGACCTTGGAAGCGGGGCTCTCGAAGACCTCGTCGGTGACCTCCTGCTCGGTGATGCCGAACTGCTCGCACTTCTCGGCGCCAATCGTGGTGTTGGTGTCGTGGAAGCTGGGCAGGCAGTGCAGGAAGATGGCACCCGGGTTGGCCATAGCCATGACCTCGGAGGTAACGCGATACGGAGTGAGCTGAGCGATGCGCTCGGCCCAGACCTCGTCGGGCTCGCCCATGGAGACCCACACGTCGGTGTAGAGAACGTCGGCACCGGTGACGCCGTCCTTGACGTCGGTGGTCAGCTTGATGGTGCAGCCGTTAGCCTCAGCGATGGGCTTGCAGGCCTCGATGACGTCGTCAGCGGGCATGCACTCCTCGGGGCCGCAGGCCACGAAGTTCATGCCGAGCTTGGAGCAGACGACCATGAGGGAGCGAGCGACGTTGTTCTTGCAGTCGCCCATGAAGACGAGGGTCTTGCCCTTGATGTCGTAGTTGAAGTTCTCCTGGACGGTCAGGATGTCGGCGAGCATCTGGGTGGGGTGCCACTCGGTGGTCAGGCCGTTCCAGACGGGAACGCCAGCCTTAGCGGAGAGCTCCTCAACGTCGTCCTGAGCGAAACCACGGAACTCGATGCCGTCATACATGCGGCCAAGAACGCGGGCGGTGTCCTCGATGGACTCCTTCTTGCCCATCTGCGACGAGCCCGGATCGAGGTAGGTGACGCCCATGCCCAGATCCATGCCGCCGACCTCGAAGGCGCAGCGGGTACGAGTGGAGGTCTTCTGGAAGAGCAGGACGATGTTCTTGCCCTCGAGATAACGGTGCGGAACGCCAGCGCGCTTCATGTCCTTGAAGTTCTTGGAGAGCTTGAGCAGGTACTCGATCTCCTCGGTGGTGAGGTCGAGGAGCTTGAGGAAGCTACGGCCGGAGAGGTTAACACCCATGGTTCGTTTCCTTTCGAAGAAATGAATTCCTTAATTACTTACGTAATGGTACCCGTTTGACGGGCGAAACCGGTGCGGTTGTAGGGAGACCGCACCGGAAACTGAAAGACTTAGAGGTCCTCGCGCCAGAAGGGCATGCTCATGCAGCGCGGGCCGCCGCGGCCGCGGGAGAGCTCGGCGGAGGGCACGACGAGAAGGTCCAGGCCCTCCTTGTACAGCACGTCGTTGGTGACGGTGTTGCGGGCGTAGACGCAGATCTTGCCGGGCTCGACGCACAGGGTGTTGGAGCCGTCGTTCCACTGCTCGCGGGAGGCCGCGATCGGGTCGCCGCCGCCGCAGGGGATCAGCTTGACCTGGTCGACGCCGGTGGCGTCCTCCAGGACGTGCTCGAGGGTGTCCTCGATCAGGCGGATGTTCACGTCGCCCGGGTTCTTGCCGGCGGTCAGCTCGTAGACGCGCAGGGTGCCCATGATGGCGGGGTGGATCGTGAACTTATCGACGTCGATCTGGGTGAAGACCGTGTCGAGGTGCATGAAGGCGCGCGAGACCGGGATGTCGAAGGCCAGGATGCGCTCGACCTTGGAGTCGGAGTTCCAGAAGATGTTCTGGGCCATGACGTCGATCGCGGCGGCCTGGGTGCGCTGGGAGATGCCGACGGCGAGGGTCTTCTCGTTGATGTTCAGCACGTCGCCGCCCTCGGTGTGGAACTGGCAGTCGCGGCGGAAGTACAGCGAGACGTCCTTGTAGTCGGGGTGGTACTTGAAGACGTACTTGCCGTACAGGGTCTCGCGGTTGCGGGTGACCGAGTACATGCGGTTGAGGTTGACGCCCTCGCCGACGACCGCGAACGGGTCGCGGGTGAAGTAGAGGTTGGGCATCGGGTCGATGATCAGGTCGGACTCGGACTCGGAGTTGACCAGGGAGTCGAGGGTCGTGGACGCCGTGAGGGGCATGTCGATCTCGGACTTGGTCATGCCGGCCATGGTCTTCTTGACGAACTCGAGGTTGTCCTCGATGGAGTCCAGCTTCTCGCGGACGATCTGCGGCATGTGCTGGCCGCGGATGCCGGCCTCGGCGATGTACTGGTCGGTGAACTCGGCGCGGGCGCCGGGGACCTGGTCGAACACCTCGGCGACGAGGTTCTCGAGATAGAGGACCTCCACGCCCTGGTCCCTCAGGATCTGGGCGAAGGTGTCGTGCTCCTGCTGCGCGACCTCCAGGAACGGGACGTCGTCGAACAGGAGCCGCTCGAGCTCGTCGGGCGGCAGGTTGAGGAGCTCGTCGCCGGGACGGTGCAGGCAGACCTTCCTGAGCTTGCCGATCTCGGAAGGCACGTGCAGACCTTTCGTCATGGCCTCCTACCTTTCTTTCGGGCCCTTGTCAGGGCCGATTCGTTAGCGCCCCTCCGTGTGAGGCGTTATTGCTGACGACATATTTATATCCAAAATCAGCCCATACTTCCACCTTGCCCCCGAACGGTTTTTTATGGGGGGTGAACGGCATACACATATACTTCACGCATGGTACACTTTGACTTAATAAAGTGTATCTACGTGCTTAAACGCTTTTTTAACCGGAAAATCAATTGGAACTAGTCTTTCTTAAACCACCCTCAATTTGCATATTTCACGCAAAGGTATGAATAGAATTCGTAATTCTTGCCATGTCTCAACCATTTTGATTTTTATTCAGAAAAAAGTTCGTCCTATTCATTTTTAGCAACCAGGCTACCGTTTACCAGACGTTGGATACCGTTCACCGGAAGCTCAGTATACGGCCCCTCGGATACCCCGTCTGTTTTACGTCTCTATTTGTAACAACTTGACTTTTTCGGCGGTAAAGACAAACAGACCCGCCCCAAAGGGAGCGGGTCTGCATTCGGCACATCGAGGGCCCAGTAAGGTTTAGGCCCTCGAAAGCCTCAAGGGGCTACCGATCGAACTCGGCCAGCGCCTCGCCCAGAAGCCTCAGGCCCTCGCGAAGAACGTCTTCACTCGCGCAGTAGCCCAGACGTGCGCCGCAGAGAAGCTCAAAGCGGCTGCCGGGGACCAGCAGCACTCCCCTCTCGGACAGCAGGCGCCTGCAGAACTCCTCGTCATCCTCGGGAATATCCAGCTGGATAAACGAGGTGGACACGCCCTGCGGGGCCGTCCAGGAAACGCGATGCTGCGTATCGATCCAAGCCTGCGCGATATCGCGGTTGCCAAACACGATCTTGCGATTGCGCTCTAGAATCTTATCCTTGTGCTCAAGCACATAGGTCGCCAGGGTATCGTTGAACACGCCGCCGCAAATCATGGTGTAATCGCGATAGGTACGGATGCGGTTGGACACCTCTTCGTCGGCCAAGACCCAGCCCACGCGGGCCGCAGGCGTCGAATAGGTCTTCGACAACGAGTTGGTGACAATGGCCCTCTCGTACACGTCGACCATCGACATAAAGGACTCAGTGTTTTCGAGCGGCAGATACACCTCGTCGCACAGCACGTAGGCGCCCACCGAACGGGCGATCTCGGCAATCTGGCCGAGCATATCGGCATCGAGCACCGTACCGATGGGGTTCGATGCGTTGTTTATGCAGATAAGCTTGGTGTTGGGGCGCACCAAGCGCTTGAGTTCCTCGATATCGGGCTTCCAGCCGAGTTCCTCGCGAAGCTCCCAATACTCGACCTCGGCGCCAAGCGTGCGCGGAATCTCGTAGAGCGGCGCGTAGGTGGGCCACTCGGCGATAACATGGTCGCTGGGCTCGACCACAGCCATGATGGCGTTGAGGTTAGCGCCCGTGCAGCCATTGGTCTGCAGAATGTGATCGGGATTGACCTCCCGACGATACAGCTTGGCAACCTCGGCCTTAAACTCCGGCGAGCCCTCGATCCAGCCGTAGTTCATCTTCTCGCGGTCCAGGCGCTCGTAGAACGTGGCACCGTCCTGTTCATCGAGCGCGCGCAGCTCGCCCATGGTGAGCGACGAGATCGTCGACTGGGCGATGTCCCACGTGGCACTCTTCTCCCATACGTTGAGCCATTCCTCAACGCCAATCGTCTTGATGTCCATGGCCAAGCTCCTTACAAAAGCAGTCATCCAACCGTGTTGACGTTCCTCATACAAGATTGGGGCGGCGCGAAAACCCGCACCGCCCCAATGGGAGACATCTAATGGCAGCTAGATGCATGTCTGTCTCTTATACACATCTCCGAGCCCACGAGACATGCGCAGATCTCGT
>USHF01000093.1 GCA_900554465.1 uncultured Collinsella sp. | reverse complement strand
GGCAGCGTCAGATGTGTATAAGAGACAGGCCTCCGGCAATCAGCGCACCGCGAATATAGGCGAGCCTGCAGCAAGGACGGGCGACGATGTGGCGCGGCACACCCGCGACGAGCCCTCCCCTACGGTCGAGAATGCCCAGCAGCACCAGAGCCTTATCCAAATCGGGCTGATCGGGCAAGGTGATGAGATAGTTTCGTACCTTGTGCAGGACCGACTTACGAACCGTGAATTCGGTCTTGAGCTTAAGGATACGATGCGTCAGCGCAATCATCGTGCGCGCCACAGCACCCGTCTCGGTCGCGACCGTCAAGCGGTACCGTCCCGAGCCCGCCAGCGAAAGCGTGCCGCTCACACGCGTTAGCGCAGCAAGCGTCGACAAATCGCAGTATTCGCATTCTGGTTCGCAGCGCGCAAGCTCGTCACGCACCTCAGCGGTAAACGACATGTAAACCTATGCCTTCGTGTTGGCACGCGACAGGTCACGATGGGAGATGCTCACATGATACTGAGCACCCTCCAGGTAGCGGGCCGTGGCCTCGGCAATGGCGACGCTACGGTGCTGTCCGCCCGTGCAGCCGATGGCAATGGAAAGCTGCGGCTTGCCCTCTGCGATATAACCCGGCATGACCGTATCGAGCAACTGTGTCCAGGCCTTCCAAAACTCCTGGGTCTTAGGGTGGTCCAAGACAAAATCGGAGACCTTCTTATCGAGACCGGTCATGGTACGCATCTCGGGATCGTAGAAAGGATTGGGCAAGAAGCGCACATCGATCATGATATCCGCCTCGACGGGCATGCCATGCTTAAAGCCAAACGAGAACACGTGGACGTCCATAAGCTGCTGGTCGGACAGCTCGGAAAAAGCCATGCGAAGCTTGTTACGTAAGGCAGAAGTGCGCAAGCGGCTCGTGTCGATAATCATATCCGCTCGATCGCGAACGCCCTTCAGCTGCAGACGTTCACGCTGAATAGCGTCGGCCGTGGTCTCCCCCGGCTTTGCAATGGGATGGCGGCGACGGTTTTCGCTATACCGGCGAATCAGCACCTCGTCAGACGCCTCGAGAAACACGATGTCGCAGCTCATCTCGCGCTCTTCCAGTGCGGCAACAGCATCGAGCAGTTCATCGAACAAGCCCTGGCTACGCAGGTCGCAGGTAACGGCAAGGTGCCTGCCCACGCCCGTATTGATGCCAACGAGCTCTGCAAGCTGGGCAATCAGGCGTGGGGGCAGGTTGTCGATACAAAAATAGCCCATGTCCTCAAACACATGCATGGCTTGCGTTCGGCCCGAGCCGGACATTCCGGTGATGATAACGATATCGGGGATACGCTCCGAGCGCTCCGCCGCATCCATGGCATCTCCCTTTTGCATGTGTGCCTCCTAAAATAAGCGCGGGACCCGGCCAGCGGATCCCGCGCGATCAATTGCCTTTATTGAGTATACCGCCCCAAGCGGATACGAGGCCCGTCTTACGCCTCAAGCGCAGCCTTGAACCAACTTGTAATACTCGTAGGGTGCGTAATGGCGGTGCCGACGACAACGGCCCACGCGCCGGCGTCGATTGCAGCGCGAGCCTCTTCGGGCGTATGTACGCGACCCTCGCAAATGATGGGAAGGCCGGGGAATTCCTCGGTCGCCTGACGCAGGAGCGGCAGGTCGGGACCATCGGCCATGGTGCAGTCGATGGCGGCGACGCCGTGAGAAAGCGTGGTGGATACCAGGTCAAAGCCCATATCAACAGCACGGCGAATGTCCTCGATGGTGGCACAATCGGCCATCAGGAGCACACCCTCCTCGTGCAGCGGGCGGAAGGTATCCTCGACCGTCTTACCATCGGGGCGCGGACGATCGGTGGCGTCGATCGCCACGATATCGGCACCGGCAGCAACGCAGGCGCGAGCGTGACGCAGCGTCGGCGTGATGTAAACGCCCTCGTGCCCATCCTTCCACAGGCCGATAACAGGAACCTCACAGCGGCCCTTAATGGCGGCAATGTCGGCAAGGCCCTGGCAGCGAATGGCGGCGGCGCCGCCAAGCTCGCAAGCGCGGGACATTTGAGCCATGGTCTCGGGCGTACGAAGCGGCTCGCCCATATACGCCTGAACGCTCACGACGAGCTTACCCTTCAGGGATTGAATCAAAGGATCGACGGTCATAAGGCTGTAACCTTTCTCAGAACAGCCTCCCGAGGCATGTCGTCTCGGGAGGCTCCTACAGCAGATACGTTTACTTTAACGAAGCAAGAAGATGCTCAGCAGCACCGATGAGCGGCGCGTCGCCCTCCAGAGAGCCGATGAGGATCGGCGTGTCCTGAAGCGGGTCGAGCGCCTGGCTGGCATAGCCCTCGTGCACCGAGTCCTTCCACGTCTGTGAACGCCAATCGGGACCTTGGTGAATCACGCCGCCCGAAAGCACGATGACCTCGGGGTCCAGGATGTTAGCGAGCGAGCCCAAGCTGGCACCCAGCGCAAAGCCGGCGTCATGGATGACCTCGGTCGCCTTTGCGTCGCCCGCACGGCACAGGTCGTTCACGTCACGGCCGACCGAAGGACGGCTGGGGTCGACGCGGCCAAAACGCTCATCGTACATACGACCAATGGAAGTGCCCGAAGCAACCGACTCCAGATGGCCGGAACGCCCGCAGGCGCAGGGAATGCCGGCGGCAGCCGAGCACTCGATGTGGCCCATATGGCCGGCAGCACCATGGAAGCCCTGCATCACGCGGCCGTTCTCGACATATGCGCCGCCGATGCCCGTACCGATGCCCAAACACAAGACGGAGAACTTGCCCTTACCGACGCCCCAGTGGGCCTCGCCCAGAGCATGAGCCTGCACGTCGCCTACAACGGCAACGGGAAGGCCGAGGTCCTCGCGCAGGCGCGGCCCCAACTGAACGCCGGACCAGCCGGGCATAATCTCATTGGCATACGCGATGGCGCCCGTCTTGGGGTCGACGACACCGGCAGCGCCGATGCCAACTCCGAGGACCTCGACATCGGGATTTGCTTCAAGAGCTGCCTTGATAGACGCCTCGATGCGCTGGAAGACCGCTTCGCCACCCTCCTGGGCCTCGGTGGGAACCTCAGCCTCAAAAACGGGATGGGGCACACCGCCGTCAGCCGGGTACTCCATGATGGCAGTCGCGATCTTAGTTCCGCCGATATCGACAGAGCAGACGTACTTGTTCTCCATGTTGTTCTCCTTCGGAGACAAAAACAACTACAGGAAATGCGCCGTCAGGCTAGCCGTCACAGCGCGGTAAAGGTTTTCCAGGTGCCCGAGATCGCCGAGAAACCGTGCGGCCATTGACCTAATGGGTCATGGCCGCACGGTTGAACGGCGAGGTCGGGTGCCTGGGAAAGCTTTAAAGGAGACCGTTGTCCTGGAGGACCTTGCGAATCGCCTCGACGTTTTCACCGGTCATGGCCTTCACCGGGCGCGGCATGGTCGGGCTGTCGAAGATGCCCATGAGGTTCATAGCGGTCTTGAAGGCGCCGACGCCACCGGCATAGCCCTGGACGCCCGAGGTGACATCCCAGATGTGCGAAATCTCATTGAGGCGATCCTGCTCGGCCTTGACGGTAGCCCAGTCACCAGCCTGAGCGGCCTTCCACTGACGAACGTAGCCCTCGGGCTCAACGTTGGCGAGGCCCGGGACGGAACCGTCGGCGCCACCGAGATAGGCACCGTCGACGACGACCTCATGGCCGGTAAGGATGCTCATCGGATGGCCGTTCTTCTCGTTCTCCTGAATGAGGTAGCGGAACGAGATGTCATCGCCCGAGGAATCCTTGACGCCAGCCAGGACGCCCTCGGCGCCGAGCTTAGCAAGGAGCTTCCAGGGGAGCTTGGTGTGAACGCACACGGGAATGTCATAGGCGAAGATGGGCAGGTCGAGCTCCTCGTGCAGGATGCGGAAATGCTCCTCAACCTCGGTCATGCCCTGCAGGGCATAGAACGGGCAGGTGGCGACGAGCGCATCGGCGCCCAGCTCCTGAGCGACCTTGCCGTGCTCGATCATGCGCTCGGTCTCGGTATCGATGATGCCGACCAAGACGGGCACGCGGTGGTCGACGATGCGGACGGCCTCGGCGATGATCTGGCGACGACGCTCGTCGGTGGAGAAAACGACCTCACCCGAAGAGCCCAAGAAGAACAGGCCATCGACGCCGGCGTCGATCATGCGGTTGATGCTGCGCTCAAAGGAGGCAACGTCGAGCTGGTGGTCTTCGGTATCGGGAACAACGACGGGAGGGATAACGCCGGTGAATTTCTGAGTTGCCACAAGAATCTCCTTAGTTGTCTGGCGGGCGGCCCTATGCCACCCACTCTTGTTGGCAGTGTCCAGGCCGTCTAGGCCAAAGAACACGGATAGAACGTTTGGTTAAAGAAGTCGACGACTTCGTTTTCGAACGCATTGATGCGCTCGTGAGCGTATTTGGCATAGATGATATGCCTCCGGTCACACTCAAGACCGTTGAATACGGCAAACTGGCCCTTGGGATCACTCACGGTATCCATGAGCGATGTGCCCATGAGCACCGAGCCACGAACCCGAGGCGACAGCGTCTCGAGACCGCTGGGAAGCGGATTGGCAAGCGCCGTGCAGGCAAGGCCCCGCTCGTCCAGAGCAGAAACCGCCAGCGCGACACCGCCGCCAAGGCCCTCGCCCCATGCAAAGATGCGGTCGGGATCCATGCCATCAAGGTTGCGCGCAACCTTCGCCAACGCGCAGCCCCAACGGACACGCTCGACAAAAGCAGGCGAGGTAATCCCCTGCTGCAGATCGCTGGATCCAATAGTCTCATCGTCCAGCGCAAGCACGGCATATCCCATGGCGGCAAACCGCGTCATGTGATGCCATCCCCGCACGGGTCGGTCGATGTCATGGAACATCAGACACAGCGGAACAAGCTCGGATCTTCGGGCGCAACCAGAGGGCTCAATCAAACGGCCGTGCACGACATACCCGCCGAGCTCAAAGGAAACCTCGGAGTAGCGCGCGCACGGATTTGCGAAATCAATCGCCGTAACGGTCAGCCCGCAAACCTCAAGATCCGAAGCGGCTGTCTCCAACTCGGAAACATCCACAGAAGCATCGCCGCGCCAATCCCGGAAATCAGAGAGCCTTGACGAAACCGTCCCAGGAATCCCCGCAAGCTCGGGGACAATCAACTCATCGATATTGCTCTCGCACTTAGACATGAGCCTCCCCTCCCTCGCAGAAAAACGGAATGATCAGATCATCAAAGTCCTGAATCTCCTCGTGGCCAAAACCTTCAAAGAACTCATGACGCTTTTCACAGGTCAGGTTGTTGTAGACCGCAAACTGCGTCGCCGGCGGGCAGACGATATCGGCTGTGCCCGTGCCAAACAGCACGGGGCATTTGACCATGGGGGCAAAGTTCTTGGAATCGAAGTACGCCAGCTTGGCATAGGCTTCCTCGATACGAGTCGAGTCCTCGTCAAACCAGCGAGACCAGTAGCGCAGACCCTCGTAGGCAATGTCGTCGGCATCCAAATCCCAGACCAGGCGGAAATCCGATAAGAAGGGATAGAGGATGGCGGCGCGATTGATGAGCTCGCTGTTAAGCGCGCAGGTCGCAATGCCCAAACCGCCGCCCTGCGACGCGCCGTTCACAAACACACGGGCAAGATCGATGCCCTCGAGCTCGCGAACGATACGGCACAGAATGCGGATATCCTGATGTAGGCGGACATAGTAGAGGTTGGCTGGGTCGCCGTCGATACCGGCGACGATATGGCCCGCGACCGTCGTGCCCTCAAATCCACCAATGTCCTCGGAGGGGCCTCCTTGGCCAGGACAATCGAGAGCAATGAGCGCCATGCCCATGCCCGCAAACGACGCTTGCTCAAACCAGCTGCGGCTCGCACCCGGATATCCATGGAACTGAAGTACCAATGGCACGTGCTCGTCCGAGACAGGTTTAAGGTACTTGGCATGCAGGCGTGCACCACACATGCCGGTATACCAGAGGTCTAAAAACCTGTCTCTTATACACATCTCCGAGCCCACGAGACATGCGCAGATCT
>USHF01000092.1 GCA_900554465.1 uncultured Collinsella sp. | reverse complement strand
CCTGATGTCAGTCACCAACAGCGAGCGAGCCGCATCCACGCCAATCTGACGTTCAATTTCGAGGGCGCGACCAGAAGGTCAGTGCCCTCTCATTTCACGTCACCTTGGCGCAAATGCGGCTCGCTCGCTGTTGGTGACTGACATCAGGTGCTCCGTTGTCGAAACGCGCTAACAAGAAGGGCCCGGCTCCGTTGTGGCGGAGTCGGGCCTTGTTGCATTTGCCTAGATAAAACCTGCCAAAATAAACCTGTCCCTTTTTGGCAGGTTAGCGGAGCTTGCTGGTCTCGAAGTACTTGGGATATTGGTCCAGGACCTCGGTCTGGTTGCGGAACATCATATGCAGGTGCTTGCTGACCAAAAAGCTCGCCTCGATGGGGTCGCGGCCGGCGATGGCGCGGCGGATTTGCTTGTGCTCGTTAACAATCTCCTGATTGTCGAGCCTCTGCGTGGCGGCGCGCAGCCAGCGGAAGCGCTCCAGGTCGGCATTGGTCGCCTCGAGCCACGACCACACGGTGCTGCGGCACGCGATGCTAAAGATTATGCGGTGCATGAGGTTGTCGCTTAAAAAGAAGCCGATGCGATCCTCCTCGGCCATGGTCTTTTCCTGCAGTGCGATGGCTCGGTCGAGCTGCTCGATGCCTGCCGAGGTGGCACGGGCGCAGCACTCCACAATCACCTGCTTTTCCAGGTGCTCGCGAATGTAGCAGGCGCTCTCGGCGAGAGTGAGGTTGATGGGCGAGACATAGGTGCCGCTTTGGGGCACGGTACGCACCAGGCCCTCTTGCGCCAGACGCACCAGCGCCTCGCGCACAGGGGTGCGCCCCATATCCAGGTCGTCACAAAGCTGCTTGACGCCTAGCTTTTCGCCCGGCTTGTAGTCCAGGTAGACGATTTTGCGTCGAATGGTGTGGTAGGACTGGTCCTGTAGGCTTGTTTCCTGCTCGCCGATGTGCATCGATTCTTCCATAGTGCCTCGCAACCGTTCTATCACACTGATATGTCAGCTGTTAATTATGCCGCGAATCGGCTCTCCGCGGTGGGTAATTCGGCTGTTGTCCAAGAACTATTGCGGCATCTTAGTCTGTATTTGCGCAAGGCTGTGCTCAATGTTGCCGTATCATAAGCCGTCGCAAACGTGAAATAGAAAGAAGGAATCCCATATGCAACTGGCGAATATCGTACGCGAGCGCTGGAAGGGTGTCTTGTTCTGCCTGATCGTCGCCATCCCCGCGACGTTGCTCGGCAAACAGATTGAGGTGGTCGGCGGGCCGGTGTTTGCCATCCTCCTTGGCATGGTCCTGGCGCTCGTCTTTCCCAAGAATCATCGCGAACAGCTCGCCGCCGGTGTCACCTATACGTCTAAAAAAGTCTTGCAGTACGCGGTAATCCTGCTTGGCTTTGGCATGAACCTCTCGCAGATTCTGTCCAAAGGCGCTCAGTCGCTGCCGATTATCGTGGCGACGATCTCGACCTCGCTTGTCATCGCCTTCGTGCTCTGCCGCGTTATGAACGTACCGGGCAAGATCGCGACGCTTGTGGGTGTGGGTTCGTCGATTTGTGGTGGTTCTGCCATCGCCGCGACCGCGCCCGTCATCGATGCCGACGATCGTGAGATTGCCCAGGCTATTTCGGTCATCTTCCTGTTTAACGTTATCGCGGCGCTCGTGTTTCCGACGCTCGGCGGCATGCTCGGGCTGACCAACGAGGGCTTTGGCCTGTTTGCCGGCACCGCCATCAACGACACCTCGTCGGTAACGGCTGCGGCGAGCGCCTGGGACAGTATGCATCCCGGCGCCAATGTGCTCGAAAGCGCCACAGTGGTCAAGCTCACCAGGACGCTGGCCATTATTCCCATTACGTTGGTGCTCGCATGCTGGCAGATGCATCTGGCGCGCAAGGCCGGCGGCGACGCCAAAAGCACGTTCTCGCTTAAACGCGCGTTTCCCATGTTCGTGCTGTTCTTTGTGCTGGCGAGCGTAATCACCACGGTGTTTCAGCTTCCTGCATCCATTACGGCGCCCATCAAGGAGCTGTCGAAGTTCTTTATCGTGATGGCTATGGCGGCTATTGGCTTTAATACCGATATCGTCGAGCTGGTCAAAAAGGGCGGCAAGCCCATCGCATTGGGCTTTTGCTGCTGGATTGGCATTGCGTGCATGAGTTTGGGAATGCAGCACGTGCTGGGAATCTGGTAGAGAAGCAGCTTATTTGCGTGCTGCGTGCTGGCGAGCGCATCCTCGCGGTGGAGCGATAGGAGCTCTTGCGGGTATGGCTTGTCCGCAGGTTTATAGGTCCCGAAGAGCTCTTATCGCCCCGCCAGGATGGCGATGCGGGGCAACTCATATACTCGCAGGACGGCGGCTTCTGCCCTATAGTGTTTGGTGAGCAATATCGTTCAATTTTGAAACACTCGCCCGCGCGGCCGTCGGTGGCGGCGTGGCGCCGAGGACGGGGCGCAATATGAACAGTGACGCCAAGCTGCAAATCTTGATCGAGGCCTTGGCTGCTGCCGGGGCCTCGGCGTTGGCAATCGATGGGCATGGACACGTGGCGATATCGACCATGGATGATGTCGCACTCGAGCAAGATGTCGTGGCATTTGTCGCCGAGCGCCTGGGGCGCGTGGGCAACGGCACGCGCCTGGTGATGGGGCATGCGGGAGGGCGCTTGAGCCTCACGGTGCGTCCGGTCGCCAAGGAATACGGCGCGCTTTGGGTGGTCGTGGTCCGCGAGGTGCACGGTGTGGCGGCACACGCGGGTATTGAGTGGCTTAACGCAGATGAGGTCGAGGCGCGCTACGAGGCAAGCGCGTACGGCATTGTCGAGGGTGCCGCTGCGGTCGCTGGCCCCGTCTGCGAAAGCTATGCCCGCGGCGTGCCCCTCATGTTGGAGGGCGAGCTGGGTGCTGGCCAGGCAGAGATTGCAAAACGCCTCTATCTGGATGGGCCTTATGCTGACGAACCCTTTGTGTCCGTGGCACTTGACGAACTCACGGATCGCGGCTGGCGCCATCTGCTCAAAAGCTCGGAATCGCCGCTGTTCCAGGCAAGGCTGACCCTTTGTATTGGCGGCTGGCATGCACTTTCGCCGCAGCGTCTGCGCGAGCTTGTCTCTACGATGACCGACACGGCGCTGGCCGCGCGTTGCCATGTGGTTCTGACGGCAAACGATATGCCGGGCGGTGGCGAAAGCGATCAGGCCGCTTTTGTAACCGAGCGCTTGGCGTGCGCAGTAAGTGTGGCGCCTGCGATTGCCGAGCAGGGTGGCGCATCGAAAAAGGTTGCGCAGTATTTGTCATATCTGTCAGATGTCTTTGGAACTGCCGCTCCGAGTATGTCCGAGGAGGCCGCCTCGACGCTCAACGGCTATCGCTGGCCACGCAACTATCTGCAGCTTCGTGAGGTCTCGGAACGACTCTATATATTAGTAGGGCCAGGTGTGGCGGAGCGCGCGGTGGCGGAGGAGGTGCTCGCCCAGGAGGACGTCATCAAAACCGCAACCTTTGGCGCTCCGACGCTCGACAGCGACCTGTATATCCTGCGACCACTGGCCGATACCGAACGCGACATCGCGCGGCTGGTCGTAGGCTACCTTCAGGGCAACCGGACCCGCGCTGCCGAGGTGCTGGGGATAAGCCGCACGACCCTGTGGCGCTTGCTGAAAGACGACGACCGCTGAGCGAGGCGCCCGTGACCGCGTGCGGCGCGTGTGCTACAGTCCAAAGCAGTAATGTTTCGATTGCGTTACGGCGTGCGGGGGCGTATGGCGGAGACTTCAAAACCAAACCGGAATAGACGGAGCGCGGCTCCAGTTAACCGCCGCACGACGTCCCGGACGTGGGGCAAGCACGCGTCGGGGTTCGACGGTTCGTTCAAGCGCACCAAATACGGCTATCCTTCGGCAAGCGCTCGCTTGGCCCTGCAGGCCGAGTCGTCGCTGCGGGGGCGCAAGCGCGTGGTGGGCTCTAAGCTCAAGCACGACGGAACGCTGGGCTATATCAGCCGCGGTGGGCTCAATCCCGCTGGTTGGCATCGTTACGTGCCGATTGCAGTTGTTGTTGCGGTGGTTGTCATCGCGCTCGCGGCGCTTGGTTACGCCGGCGGCGGGGCCAATCTGGACGCAATGTTTAAGTCGCCCGAGCTCGCGCATGCAGGCACAGAAGTTGTCGAAGGCGTTCAGACCCAGACGGGCGTCGCGCCCCAGCGCGGTATCGTTGCGGCTGCCTCCACCATCGCCGATGCGCAAAAGGACGAGGACGAACAAGACGACGGCGCCGAAACGACTCACACGAACGAAACGACGACAACTCCATCGGCAAGATAAGTTGCGAGCGGGATAGCAAATTTGGGACGGGGCCTTTTGGCTGTCCAAGTGCCAGATGTCACCAGCGACGCACCCGATGCCAGTCACCAACAGCGAGCGGCCCGCGTAGCGTCAGCGGGTCCGCCGTTCGTTAGAACGGCGGAACATACACCACGTTGTCGCGGCGGGGTTTGGCCCCGGGGAGTGCGTCCTCGGCGTAGCCCAGAATGCAGTTGCCCACACCGCGCAGACTTCCGTCGGTGGGTAGACCCCACTTGGCCAGCAGTTCCAGTCCCTCGGGTGAGTCAAAGACCTCGTGCGCGCGGTGGATCCAACACGAATCGACGCCCAGCGCATAGGCTGCGTTGAGCAGGTTGCCCATGGCGAGCGAGCCGTCTTCCAGGTGCGTGGGCACGCTACGGTCGACGAGCACCACCACAACGGTCTTGGCGCCGTAGAAGGGATCCCCCTCGCTGCCCGTGACCTGGGCGTTGAGCTGCGAGAGGCGCTCAACGGTCGCGGGGTCGGTAACGGCGACAAAGGTCACCGGCTGGCGTCCCATGCCGCTGGGCGCGTACTGGCCTGCCTCGATAATGCGTGCTAGCTTTTCGGCTTCGACGGGGCGATCGCTATAGTTACGGCAGCTGCGGCGGTGGATGAGCGCTTCGATGGTCTCCATGGGTTCTCCTAGCGATGACGTTGCAGATGCTCCGTTTTTACCCGTCGTGCCGTAGCCGTAATCGCGCAGAGGGCCCCAAACAGCAATAGCCACCAATCGGAAAAGTTGGCTTGCATAAAACTGGGCCAGAATGTGATAAACCGGTGGGATGATTAAACGTTTTATCCCGTCTACCCTGCGGTTTTTTACCACTTGCCTAAATGATGCGCGCATAAGCTCTGATAAAGGTTTTACTAAAGGAGTACCAACGTTTATCAGCGCGCCATGGTGGCGCCGGGCCAGGAGGTAACATCATGTTCCAGGCTGGAGATGTCGTCGAGACCGACTTCGAAGGATTTCTGAAGCTGCTGCGTTCCAAGACGCGCGCTTTCGTGTCGATCAACGATCACGAGTACTACATCACGCACACCGATGGCTATTGGCGTGTTCAGGATTGCGAGGCCCTCAACGATAAGGGCCACTTTACTGACTGCTCTGAGCTGGTCAACACGGTCTGCGAGGTCGTCGAACTGCCGTGGATCTGTGGCAAGAGCCTGCACGACAGCTTCTCGGGCGCCACGGTCTACGAGGCCGTCGCTGCGTAACAGCCAACAATCGATATTCTCTCGCAACCGCCGGCGCCGCCCCCGCGCCGGCGGTCTTTTTTGTCGACATGCCTATGTAGAGCTGACCATATATAACGAGCTTATTGACGATAGTCAAAACTCGGACTAATGTAGAGATGTAAATTGGTCAAAACTCGGACAATCGAATGGTGGGATAGATGAATAGTGCGGTTACGCTGGTCGATTTCGACCGGATGCTCAATTGACTCGACCATATCTATTCGGAGTTCTCGCGCACCTGCGGTCTTTCGGATTGCGCCTATTGGATGCTCGTCGACACCAGCACGGCGGACGGCAGCATCGCCGTGAGTCGGCTGACGAGTGAATGGTTCTACAGCAAACAGACCATCAATTCGGCGATCAAGACGCTTAGGGCGCGAGGGCTTGCGACGTTGGAGTTTGCCGAGGGCAGTCGTAAGAACAAGGTTGTGCGACTGACCGCAGAAGGTATGCAGTTTGCCAAGCGCTACGCGTTGCCGGCGCAAAAAGCCGAGCAACGGGCATTCGAGGCTGTCTCTT
>USHF01000091.1 GCA_900554465.1 uncultured Collinsella sp. | reverse complement strand
GTGTTGAGCGCTTCCATATCGACGCTGCCGAGAAGGTCGTGCACATCGAGGGCAGCGACCGCGTGCTGCGCGAGGGTGATGTCATCTCCATCGACGGTACCCAGGGCATCGTCGTCGACGGCGCCGTCGACCTGGTTTCGGCCGAGCTCACCGGCGACCTGGACACCATCCTGTCTTGGGCCGATGAGATCCGTTTGGACGAGACCGACGGTCACGCCAACCACGTGCGCGTCAACGCCGACAACCCCGAGGATGCCGAGCTCGCGCTCGAGTTTGGCGCCGAGGCCATCGGTCTGTGCCGCACCGAGCACATGTTCTTGGGCGATCGCAAGAACATCATCCAGAGCTTTATCCTGTCTGACGATGAGGCCGTGAAGCAGCAGGCCCTGGCCGACTTGCTCAAGGTTCAGACCGAGGACTTCCTGGCGATGTTCAAGACCATGTCCGGTCGCGATGTGGTCGTCCGCCTGCTCGATCCGCCGCTTCATGAGTTCCTGGATAATCCTCGCGAGCTCGAGGTCGCCATCACCAAGAAGGAGGCCGCCGGCGCTCCCGAGGAGGAGCTCACTGCCCTGCGCGCCCGCCTGCGTCGCATTGACGGCATGGTCGAGTCCAACCCCATGCTGGGCTTGCGCGGCGTGCGCCTGTCCGTCGTCTTTGGCGATCTGCCGCTCATGCAGGTTCGCGCCGTCGCCACGGCCGCTGCCCGCCTTATCAAGGAGGGTGTCGACCCGCGCCCCGAGATCATGGTTCCGCTCGTTTCCATCACGGCCGAGCATGTCCAGACCCGCGAGGTTATCGAGCGCGTGATCGCCGAGGTTTCCGCCGAGGAAGGCGTCGAGCTCAATATTCCCGTGGGCACGATGCTCGAGCTGCCGCGTGCCTGCATGGTCGCTGACGAGATCGCCCATCATGCCGACTTCTTCTGCTTTGGCACCAACGACCTCACCCAGACGACCTTTGGCTTCTCGCGCGATGACGCCGAGGCCAAGTTCATCCCGCTGTACATGCATAAAAAGATCCTGAAAGACAACCCCTTCGAGACCATCGACGCGGCGGTGCTGGAGCTCGTGCGCTTGGCCGTCGAGAAGGGCCGCGCCACCAATCCCGACATGCACTTTGGCGTGTGCGGCGAGCACGGCGGCGACCCCAAGTCCATCAAGGGCCTGTTTAACGTGGCCGACGTGGACTACGTGTCCTGCTCGCCCTACGCGTGCCCCTCGCGCGCCTGGCTGCCGCTCAGGCCAAGCTCGAGGCCAAGCGTTCCGCCTAACGTTTTGGGTTTAGACGCCTAGCGTAGCCCCCTTCATGCCGCCCGTCTCATTCGTGAGACGGGCGGTTATCATGTGCGGGTTTTGTCTTTTTGTCTGCGCAAAAAATTGTTCTTGCAGCAGAAACCCGCGCGTGTATACTCGAATACGTTTGTTCAACTACGTGCCGGCCAAGGTGGTACGGCACCTCTAGAAGAGTAAGGAATTGCACATGGATTACATCCGCGCAATCGAGCGTCAGCAGATCCGCGAGGACATTCCTCAGGTTCGCGTCGCCGACAACGTCAAGGTTCACTACCGCATTAAGGAAGGCGACCGCGAGCGCATTCAGGTCTTCCAGGGCGACGTCATCCGCATGGCCGGCGCCGGTGCCCGCGAGACCTTCACCGTCCGCAAGATGTCCTTCGGTGTCGGTGTTGAGCGTACTTTCCCGCTTCACAGCCCCAAGATCGCCAAGCTCGAGGTCGTCCGTCATGGTCGCGTCCGTCGCGCCAAGCTGTACTACCTCCGCGACAAGGTGGGCAAGGCTGCTCGCATCCCCGAGAAGCGCTAAGAAGATCGCAGCGTCTGTCCACTCGTTTGGACACAAGGGTCACCTTCGGGTGGCCCTTCTTTTTATCCGATTTGCATGCAAGGAGGGCCTGGTATGGCCAACATGACGAGCTCGGTTTCGGCATCGCAGGTTGCCGGTGAGTTGGCGAGCGCTACGTTTGAGGAGATCCCCGCCCTCGTGGAGCATTATCGCGAGGACCCGCGCCAGCAGGTGATCAAGGCTTGTGAACGCGCCCTCAAACGCCATGACAAAGAGCTTGCCGAGCGCGAGCGCGTCAATGACATGTACGAGCTTATGCATGAGCTTGGCGGCGATGGGGTGGTCGTTGGTGTCGACGAGGTAGGTCGCGGATCGGTGGCCGGCCCTTTGACGGTATGCGCCGTCTGTCTTCCTATGGAGCCGCGCGTCTGGGGTATCAACGATTCCAAAAAGCTCACGCCCGCGCGCCGCGAGTTGCTCTCGGTGAAGATTGCCGAGGTGGCGACGGCAATCGGTTTTTGCCATATCGCGCCGAAGGATATCGATGAAATGGGCATGGCCCGTGCTATCCGTACCGCCGTTGCGGGCGCCGTGGCCGATACGGGACTTGAACCCGACTGCGTCCTCATGGATGGCAACCCCTTGGGCGCCGTTCCCAACGAGCGCGACGTGGTGAAGGGCGATGCCAAGATCGCCTGTATCGCCGCGGCGTCCATCATGGCCAAGGTCACGCGTGACGAGATGATGGTCGAGTACGACGCCGAGTATCCCGAGTACCATCTGGCCGAGTCGAAGGGCTATGCAAGCCCCGAGCATATCGAGGCCATTCGCAAACATGGACTTTGTCCACTGCACCGCGTGAGCTTTTGCGGAAACTTTCTGCAGACTGAGCGCCTTTTCTAGGTCAATTGTGGAGACAGGGACCTCAGGGGTTTTATAAACCTGCTGGTAGCGGGCCGTATGCAACACCATTGCTGCGTACGGCCCGTTTTTTGACGGCATTTGGTCAGCTTTTGGTTTGCTTCCGGTACTTACCCGCATGAAAGGTGCCCTCATCATCGGGGCAATGCAGCGTGCGGGAAAGGAGACCCCATGAGTGCCGCAAGCAAAAAGAGCAAGACGCAGCAGCTCAAGGAGCGTTGGGAAAACGGCGAGCTCGACTGCGGGGCGATGACGCCCGAGTTTATCAAGGGACTCAGTCCCCGCGAGCTGGGCATGCTGGGCGAGCTGATCACCATCGACTACTTTAACGAGCGCGGCTACACCTTGCTGGAGCAGGGTTATCGTTGCACCGAGGGCGAGGCCGATCTGGTGCTGCTCGATGAGCTCGACGATGTCGTGGTGATGGCCGAGGTCAAGACCAGACGCGTCGCACTGGATTGCAACACGCGGGTCTTTCCCGAGGAGGCCGTGGACGCCCAAAAACAACGCCGCTACCGCCGCATCGCAAGTTGCTATCTCATGGAGCATTATCCGCTCAAGGCGATTCGCTTCGATGCCGTGGGTGTCACCATTCGCGGCGGGCATATCGCCGAGATCGAGCATCAGTACAACGCATTCGATTGGCAGGTGTCGTGATGGCGTTCGAGACGTTTGCCGTTCACGCGGCCTGCATCCGCGGCGTCGAGGCAATTCCCGTCACGGTCGAGGTCTCGCTTGCCGGCGGCGTTCCGGGTATTCAGATGCTCGGCATTCCGAGTATGGAGGTGATGGAGTCACGCGGTCGTATTCGCTGTGCGATGCGCTCCGCCGGGTTCGAGATCCCGCGCTCGGGCATTACGGTCAATCTGGCGCCCGGCGATATTCGCAAGACCGGTAGCGGCTTTGATCTGCCCATCGCCATCGCGGTGTTGGCGGCCGATGGACAGATTCCCCGTGACAACCTCGATCGCTGCCTTATCGCCGGCGAGCTCGGCTTGGACGGTACGGTGCTTCCCGTCAAGGGCGAGGTGGCGTTTCAGCTGCTGGCTCGTGACATGGGGCTGTCCTTTATCGCCGGCAGGTCCGATCAGCATGTGCCGCTTGCGGGCGTTGATTGCGGCTTTATCGATCATCTGTCTCAGCTTGCTCGCGGCATGGGCGATGCCGTGCGTCATTATCTGGATTCCGAGGGTGTTGAGACGACCTTTGAGCCCGAACTCGACTATGCCGATGTGCTGGGGCAGGAAGTCGCTAAACGCGGCATGGCGCTTGCGGCCGCCGGCGAGCTCGGCCTGCTCATGATCGGCTCGCCCGGTTCGGGTAAGACCATGCTCGCGCGCCGTATGACCGGCATCCTGCCCGAGCTTTCCGTTGAGGATCAACAGGAGGCGCTGTGCATCCATTCGGTTTTGGGTGAGAACATTGATGGCTTGTTGGCGGGGCACCGGCCCTTCCGCAGTCCCCATCACAGTATTTCGACCGCAGGTCTTATCGGCGGTGGGCGCCCGGTGCACCCGGGTGAGATCAGCCTTGCTCATGGCGGCGTGCTCTTTTTGGACGAGCTTGCTGAGTTTCCCACGGGTGTGCTGCAGACGCTGCGTCAGCCCATCGAGCGCGGCTATGTGAGGATCGTACGCGTCGACGGGGCTTTTACCTTCCCGTCGCGCTTTCAGCTGCTGGCTGCGAGCAATCCCTGCCCCTGCGGCTTTTTGGGCGATCGTGAGGTACCGTGTCGCTGCTCGGCGGCGATGGTCGAGCGCTATCGGTCTAAACTGCGCGGTCCTTTGGCCGACCGTATCGACATGATGATCGATGTGACCCGTCCCGACCCTCAGGTGATTATCGAGGGCGCGGAGGGTATGTCGTCAGCTGAGTTACGTGACTACGTTGTGCGCGGTCGCGCTTTTCGCGCTTGGCGCGAATCCCGTATGGACGATGCTGATGCCGAGGCCGAGGATGACGAGACACGGTCCATTGACGGCGTCGTTTCGACCTTTGAGCTCGATGATGCGGCGGAGAAGTGTGTGCTCGGCCTGTCGAAGCGCACGCATCTCACGGGCCGCGGCATCGTGCGCCTGGTGCGTATCGCGCGTACCATCGCCGACGTCGCCGAGAGCGAGCAAGTGACGCAGGACCACGTGCTCGAGGCGGCGATGTACCAGGGAAGGAGGGACCAATGATGGCCGAGGGGACCTTCGAGCTGCATCCAGGTGACGCGTTGTATCCCGAGACCGTTTTGGAGCTTTCTGATGTACCCCAGACACTCTATGTGCGCGGCAACCCCGAGGTGCTTTCGACGCCCGCGCTCTCCATCATCGGCGCGCGCAAGGCCTCTCCGTATGGTCTTGCCGTGGCAGAGCTTGCGGCAAAGGTTGCGGTCGAGGCGGGCGTGACGGTAGTTTCGGGCGGCGCGGTCGGTTGTGACCAGGCCTCGGGTTGGGCTGCGGTCAATGCCGGCGGCAAACACGTCGTGGTGCTGGGGACGGGCGCCGACGTGGTCTACCCGCGTTCGAGCGCGGGGCTTATTACGCGCACGCTCGATACGGGTGGCGCGGTCGTGTCGATCTCTCCGTGGGGCATGGGTCCGCGCAAGTTTGCCTTTCCGCGCCGCAATCGCGTAATCGCGGCCCTGTCGCAAGCCCTCTTTGTATCCGAGGCGGGTATGCCTTCCGGGACGTTTTCTACAGCCGAGGCTGCTATGGATTTGGGGCGAGAACTTCTTGCCGTGCCAGGGTCGATCCTATCGCCCGAGTCGCGTGGCACGAATTACCTCATTGCGAACGGTGCCTGCTGCATCATCGACGAGGAATCTATCGAGATGGCTATTTCACGCATCTACGGCACCCTGCGCTACTCGCGCCCCGATGCTCCCGGCATTGCCGACCTGGATCAAACACAGCAGACCGTGATGCATGCGCTCATCGCCTCTCCGCTCAAGGTCGACGACATCGCGGCGCTCGTCTCGCTCGATGCCGTCGGCGTACTCAAACTCCTGGGTTCGCTTGAGCTCGAGGGTCTTATCGAGCGCATGATGGATGGAAGGTATGCGCCCTCCAAGTTTGCCCTTCACGCTCAGACACCCTTCGGTCACAATGGAAAACATGTCAATTAGAAAGGTGTTTGCAGATGCTGTTTGATCAGGTGACGGTTATCGGTGGCGGTCTGGCGGGTTCGGAGTGCGCGATTCAGCTGGCAGATCGCGGGTTCGCCGTAAAGCTGTGCGAGATGCGCCCCCAGGTTAGCTCCCCGGCCCACCATACCGATCACCTGGCAGAGCTCGTCTGTTCCAATTCGTTTAAGTCGACCCGTCCGGATTCCGCGGCTGGATTGCTGAAGGCCGAGCTTGAGCGCATGGGTTCAGTCCTGCTCGATTGCTGTCTCTTATACACA
>USHF01000090.1 GCA_900554465.1 uncultured Collinsella sp. | reverse complement strand
AGATCTGCGCATGTCTCGTGGGCTCGGAGATGTGTATAAGAGACAGGTCAGATACACCACGTCAGTGAGGCCCTGGGCGCAACCAAAGGTGACCTCGCCCAGGCAGGCGACGTTGACGTCGGTGTCGTAGCCGCGGGGAATATTGAGCTCGTTTTGGATGGTGCCCAGCAGGTCAAAGTAGCGCCATGCCGTTTTGGGCGTCTCCAGGATCTTGCCGTATTGGGACGAGGCAGGGTTGACTGCGGTGGGGCCAAAGGCGCCGATGCCCAGCGCGGCGATGTCCTTGTCGGCAAACCATGCGTTGACGGCCTCAACGGTCTCCTGCGGGGTCGTGGTCGCAATCTGCTCGCGTTCCAGGACCGTGCCGTCTGCATAGCCCGTGGCGCAGACCATCTTGGTGCCGCCGGCCTCGAGCGCTCCGATAAGCTGCTGCTCTGCCATAGTATTCCTCTCTGGACGAGTTGCTCCGTGACTAAAGTATAGCGCTCTAAAAAATAAATGAGGTCGCTATAAAAAGAAACCTCATGGCCCAACGGGTTCACGAGGTTTCTTTAGTGCCTTTAGTTACTGACCGTCCTTACCCGCGCGGCTCGATTTTATCACGCAGAGACTTGAGGTTCTCAAGCGCCGCGTTAAGCGTCTCGTCTCGCTTGGCAAAGTGGAAACGAATCAGATGGTTGACGGGCTCGCGGAAGAAGCTCGAGCCGGGCACGGCGCCCACGCCCACCTTTGAGGCCAGGTCCTCGCAGAAGTCGAGGTCGCTGTCATAGCAAAACTCAGAGATGTCCATCATCACGTAGTAGGCGCCCTGCGGCACGTTGTGCGTGAGGCCGATGCTGTCGAGTCCCTGACAGAATAGGTCGCGCTTGGCGGTGTAGAGGTCGAGGACCTCCTGGTAATAACTGTCGTCGAAGTTGAGGGCGGTGACGACGGCCTCTTGCAGGGGAGCGGCGGCGCCTACGGTGAGGAAGTCGTGGACCTTTTTGATGCGCTCGGTGATTTCGGCGGGAGCGATGGTGTAGCCTAGGCGCCAGCCGGTGATGAAGTAGGTCTTGGACAGCGAGCTGCAGCTGATGGTTCGATCGAACATGCCGGGCAGCGTGGCCATATAGACGTGCTCGTGGGGCGCGTAGACGATGTGCTCGTATACCTCGTCGGTAATGCAGTAGGCGTCGTACTGTTTGCAGAGGTCGGCGATAAAGGTGAGCTCCTCGCGCGTAAAGACCTTGCCGCAGGGGTTGGAAGGGTTGCACAGGACGATGGCCTTGGGATCGTTGTCGCGGAAGGCCGCCTCGAGTGTCTCGCGGTCAAAGTCGAACGCAGGTTGGTTAAGCGGCACGTAGATGGGCTCGGCACCCGAGAGGATCGTGTCGGCGCCGTAGTTCTCGTAGAATGGCGAGAAGATGACGACCTTGTCGCCGGGGTTTGTGACCGTCATCATGGCGGCCATCATGGCCTCGGTGGAGCCGCAAGTGACTACGATATTCTCGTTGGGGTTCACCGGCATGCCCATAAAATGCTCCTGCTTGGCGGCAAGCGCCTCACGCATGGCTTGGGAGCCCCAGGTGATGGAGTACTGGTGATAGAGCGGCTTGGGGTCGCTGGCGATGGCGCTCAGGCTGTTGAGCAGCTGCGCTGGAGGATCGAAATCGGGGAAGCCCTGCGACAGGTTGACGGCACCATACTTGTTGGAGATGCGCGTCATGCGGCGGATGACCGAATCGGTAAACGCCGCCGTGCGGTTGGAGAGTTCTTTCATGCCTATCCTTTCGAGCATTGGGTGGAGCAAGTTTACTCCTATGGAACCGGTGGGATTTGCTCGAAACGGCCTCGAAAAACTCTTTTCAAAATTCTTGAAAATTGGGGCTTGCATCGCGTGGCGTTCCTTGCAATAATAGTCGAGCGCGAAGCGCACAGGACACGGTGGGTGTAGCTCAGTTGGCTAGAGCGACGGGTTGTGGTCCCGTAGGTCGAGGGTTCGAGTCCCTTTACCCACCCCAGTTCTTGCTTCGTGTTGATATCGGGTCGTTAGCTCAGTTGGTAGAGCAGGGGACTCTTAATCCCAAGGTCCAGGGTTCGACCCCCTGACGGCCCACCCAAAGTATGTTAAAGCGACTGGCTTAGGCTGGTCGCTTTTTTGTTGACCTCGCATGGGGTCGAACCCGTCGGGGCGCGAAGCTGAGGAAATGCGTAAGCATTTACCAGCGCAGCGCGCAAGGCGCAAAGCGCCGAAGCGGCCGCCTGCAAAGCAGGCTGACCCCCTGACGGCCCACCAAAGCATGTTTAGACGGTCAACGAAAGTTGGCCGTCTTTTTTTGTTAACAGTACATGGGGTCGAACCCGTAAGGGCACAGACGCTTTACAAGTCGAGCCTGCCCTGGGGGTCGGTGAATCCGTCTGTACCCTCCTTGAGCTTTTTCTCGTCTGCTTTCACGCGACGTTCGAGCTTCTTTGTATCTTCGGCAGGCGGTAGGTTCTCGGGTACAATTCCGCGGTCGATGAGGCTGCCACGCACGCTTGTGTTGTTCTCGACGTGCTCTTGCTTGATCTGGTCCAGACCGTACAGGTCGTGTTCCTCGGCGTTGAAGGCCGTCATCGAGTTCGTAAGGTCCTTTGCTTTGATGAGAACATCGGCTAGCCTGTCCGCCAATGCCGAGCTCTTGGATACGCCGAGCTGTTGCTTCATTTCCGCCGTGCTTCTGCCGCCGAATAACGCTTCATCGCCCTTCGACTTGATGATTGCGAATCCTTTGGAGTCCACGCCGCGTTTGAACGCAATACCCGAGAGCTGTTTCTCTGAATCAGATAGCGAGTGGCGCGCCTGCAAGCGCTGAATCTCTGCGAAGCGCTGCTCTATGAGCTCTTGGCGGCGCGTCTGCACGGCGAAGTACGCCTGTGCGAGCGCGATTTCTTGCTTGTTTGAATCTCCGTTCTGGGCGATTAAATAGCATGCATAGCGCGTAAGTTTGTAGTCTTTAACCGCGCGAGCGGCGACACCGGCAGTTACCATTTTCGTGGTGTCACGAAAATGGGAATCAACTGGAGTTTTGTTTGTTTCGCACGAGACTTTTGCCCTCTTAACAACTTCGGCAAAGTTCTCCCATCGAGTGTACCCCATGGGTTCCATTAAATCGCGTGCGAGCCAATACTCAACGCCGTCTTCTACATTGGCGTAGCTATCAAGTTCGACACGCCACTTCTCGATATCTCTACTGTCCATATCTCCTCCTCGCTGGCCTATTGTCTATGCGGGCTTTGCCCGCTCCGTATTCAGAATAAGGATACGCTGCCGTACGGACACGAATGGACCCCGTGCCACTTCGAGCTCACGGGGCCCATAGATATCGATTAGTTGTGTTCTGCTTTAGATGGGTATTCGAATTAGTCTGCTCGATAGTGCGATCCGAGACTTTCGGTTCGCTTACGCATGGCTTTGATCATTTCCTGTGCTAGTTGAATCTGCGATTGCAGGCGGGCGAGGGCTGCGACTTCGCTGTCCTGGGCTTTCTGTGTGCTCAAGGTCGTTGCCTCCGTCTTCAAGCCCTCAAGCTCGTGTAGTGCCTCGGATAGGCCTGTTTCGGTCCTGTTGATCATGCAATAGGTGCTCATCGTGTGCCTTAGGCTGTGTGTCAGGCGTTCGGCATCTGTTGCGGCTATACCGTACTGGGGGAGGGCGATATCCGCCTTCAGGGCTGTCTCGGGCTCTTTCTGTGCTGCTTGGGCTGCCGATGCGCCCGCGATGCGCCCGAACACGATGCCGTTGGCGCTTGACAAGCCACCAATGCGGTCGGCGCCGTGCATGCCGCCTGTCGCCTCACCGCAAGCGTAGAGGCCCTCAACGCCCGTTTGCGCGGTCTTATCGATCTTGATGCCGCCGTTAGCGGCGTGGGCATACATCGCAACGCGCATCTCGTCAGTCGGGGCGATGCCGCGCTCGTCTTGCAGCCAGGTGGCAAAGGTCTGCACAAACTCTGGGACATCCTCGCGGGGAAAGTCGTAGTGGAGTGCCAGGCCTTCGACACCTGCCTGATCGATGACGAGATCGATAGCGCGGGAGGCCAAGCGTGACGTGAAGGGACCATATCCAGAGCGCTGCTCGAGCAGGTCGTCCAGCTTGTCGTCGGCAATATCTACCGGCTGGTCTACATGTACGTAGCGCCAGGTTTTCTCGTTGAAGACCAGGTTGCGCTTGGGCTCGATGAAGCCGGGCATCATCTGCATGAACTCTATATTAGTAAGTGTTGCGCCGTGCGCCAGCGCGATGGCCTGCGAGGAGCTGAGCACATCAGCCGACGTAAGGCTGCGCTCGAACAGGCCGCCTGTGCCACCGGTTGCGATGATCGTGGCCTTGGCAGCAAAGGGCACGATTCGATTTTCGGTGAGGTCGTAGAGCATGGTTCCGGTTATTCTGCCGTTCGTGTCCTCAACAAGGTCGATAAGCTCATGGCGGGGGAGCAGGCGAATGCCGAGTGACTCGATTCGGGTCGTCAGAGCGTCCTCAAGGGGCTTGCGGGTGAGGCCGCGCCACATGCGCGTCTTGTGGTCAAAGCAGGGGATAAATTGCTTTTGCTGGGCGCTCTCAGCGCTTTGCGGACGCTGGAGCTCAACGCCTAGGTCTTGCTCGAGCCATTCAATTGCCTGGGGAATGCCGTGGACAAACGTCTGGACAAGCTCGGGGTCGGCGACGCCGCCACCAACGGTCTGAATGGTGTCGATGAGGTCCTGCTCATCGTCTTCGTCGACGGGTCCGATAAGCCCCAGGCCCCAGGTTCCGGGGAAGAAGCTCGATCCACTCATAGTCTTTCCGGCGCTTGCCACAGTGACGGTTGCACCCGTGCGTGCCGCTTCGATGGCGGCGCAAAGGCCCGCAATGCCAGATCCAATTACCAGTACGTCAGTCGATTCCATCGGATTCCTTTCTCGTCCGGCGCATTGTCGCACGGGTGATCGGCAATGGGGCCGCAAAGACTCGGCAAATCGGTAAAGGGCAAATATGGCAGGTGGGCGTCATGGACGTTCTGACGCTCCGTCTCATCACATCTCGTATTTCGCCCCAACTGATATATTGGCATTAGCTACCCTGCGACAGCGCAAACAAAAAGAGCCGCTACCTCGAAAGGTAGCGGCTCCAAAGCTCAACTATTTGAGCATCGCGCGGGCGCGATTAGGCCTTGAGGGCCTCCTCGACGGCGACAGCGCAGGCGACGGTGGCACCGACCATGGGGTTGTTGCCCATGCCGATGAGACCCATCATGTCGACGTGCGCAGGCACGGAGGAAGAACCGGCGAACTGGGCGTCGGAGTGCATACGGCCCATGGTGTCGGTCATGCCGTAAGAGGCAGGGCCGGCGCCCATGTTGTCCGGGTGCAGGGTACGGCCAGTGCCGCCACCAGAAGCGACGGAGAAGTACTTCTTGCCAGCCTCGAGGCGCTCCTTCTTGTAGGTGCCAGCGACGGGGTGCTGGAAGCGCGTGGGGTTGGTGGAGTTACCGGTGATCGAGATGTCGACGTTCTCGTGCCACATGATGGCAACGCCCTCGCGGACGTCGTCGGCGCCGTAGCAGTTGACGGCGGCGCGGGGACCATCGGAGTAGGGGATGGTCTCGACGACCTTGAGCTCGCCCGTGAAGTAGTCGAACTGGGTCTTCACGTAGGTGAAGCCGTTGATGCGGGCGATGATCTGAGCGGCGTCCTTGCCCAGACCGTTGAGGATAACGCGCAGCGGCTTCTTGCGAGCCTTGTTGGCGTTCAGAGCCAGGCCGATAGCGCCCTCAGCGGCAGCGAAGGACTCGTGGCCAGCCAGGAAGGCGAAGCACTCGGTGTCGTCGGAGAGCAGCATGGCGCCCAGGTTGCCGTGGCCCAGACCGACCTTGCGGTCCTCGGCGACGGAGCCGGGAACGGTGAAGGCCTGGATGCCCTCGCCGATGATGGCAGCAGCCTCAGAAGCGGACTTGGCGCCACGCTTGACAGCGAGAGCGCAGCCGAGGGTGTAGGCCCACTCGGCGTTCTGGAAGGCGATGGACTGGGTGTTGTTGACGATCTCACGCGGGTTGAAGCCCTTGTCGGTGCAGATCTGCAGAGCTTCCTCGAGGGAGGCGATGCCGTTGTCGGCGAGGCACTTGTTGATCTTGTCAGCGCGGCGCTCGTAACCTTCGAACGTA
>USHF01000089.1 GCA_900554465.1 uncultured Collinsella sp. | reverse complement strand
AGATCTACACGTAAGGAGTCGTCGGCAGCGTCAGATGTGTATAAGAGACAGGGCCAGGATGGGGTACCTCAGGAGAACACGGCGGTATCCCGTAAATATATACAATCTGTACCGTAATTGATACAAAACGAAGAGGCAGACAGCGTAGGATGGGTGCATTGGGGTGCTTGGTGCACCAAAACGGGGATCCCATGCGCCGTATACTCTGTCTGAATGTGAAAACGGCTTGACGCGTTGCCAGGCGTAGGGGGAGGGTGCCTCGATGGACGTATTCGAAATTGTGTTTAGTCCGACGGGTGGAACGCGGAAGGTGTCTGGCCTTGTGGCCGGGGCGCTGGACAAAAATACCGTTACCGTCGATCTGACCGATAGCGGGCTAGATTTCAGCGCTGTCTCGATGGCTGAGGACGACGTGGCCGTAATCTCTGTGCCGGCGTATGCCGGTAGAATCCCGGCTGTGGTGGCTGACCGGTTGGGCATGGTGCGCGGCAACGGGGCTCGGGCTGTTTTGGTTTGTGTATACGGAAACCGCGCGTTTGAGGACACGCTCGTAGAGCTGGAGGACGTTGCGAAGCGCGCCGGATTTAGGGTGGTTGCGGCTGTTTCTGCTATTGCTGAGCATTCCGTTGCTCGTCAGTTTGCTGCTGGGAGACCGGATGCGCAGGATGCGGCGCAGCTCGCAGAGTTTGCGCAGCAAATTCAGCAAAAGCTGTTGGCTGAGGATGCGTCCGAGCCCTCTATCCCCGGCAATCGTCCTTATAAACAAGCTGGAGGTCGCCGTATGGCACCCGAGGCAACAGAGGAATGCGTCTCCTGCGGTGCATGCGCCGCGGCGTGTCCCGTTTGTGCTATCGACAAGGGCGACCCCAAGCGAGCAGCTGACGAGGCATGCATCTCCTGCATGCGCTGCATCGCCGTATGCCCGCGAGGCGCTCGCAAGCTTGATCCCAACAAGCTATCCGCTGTTTCCCAGATGCTGAGCAAGGCTTGCGTCGTGCGGAAGGAATGCGAGCTCTTCATCTAACGCATGTGAAATTGCTGCAAGGAGTGTCCCCGAGTGCCGGCAGAAAAGGAACGTCCCCAAGTGCTGCCTAAATACCGTTTATCGAAGAAAAAATACCGCTCACCGGTCATAATGATTGTTCTGGCTTTGGGCTTGTCTACAATAACTCCCGTAAAAAGAAATGCGGAAGGTTACCGAGTCCCTCGGACGTGGGCCTAACCAAAGTCTTTGAACGGATGTGTCTCTATGGACGCATTCGCTTGATTTTGGTTGGGCTATATTTATGAAGGGACATGCCACCATGGGTTTCTTTTCTCGCCTGATGGGCGGTTCGGATGAGCAGAAGACTGCAACTTCCGAGTTCGAAATCCTCGCTCCCGTTTCCGGCGAGCTTGTTCATCTGGAAAAAACCAATGACCCCGCTTTTAGCAGCCGTGCCGTGGGCGATGGCGTTGCCGTGATTCCCCAAGAGGGAACGGTGTGCGCTCCTGTTTCCGGCACCGTCGCGGCGCTGTTCCCGACCGAGCACGCGCTGGGTATCATGTCCGACGACAGCTCTGCTCAGGTGATGCTGCATATCGGAATCGACACTGTTAAACTTGAGGGCAAGGGCTTCCATGCGCTTGTTGCCCAGGGTGACCATGTCGACGCGGGCCAGCCCCTCGTCGAGGTCGATTTCGACGCGGTCCGCGCCGCCGGCTTCGATCCCACGGTCTTCGTTATCGTGTGCGAGCGTTCGGAGAACTCGACTCTTCGTGAGCACGCTTCCGGCCCTGTTGCTGTTAAAGAGCCTGTCGTCTGGCTTTCCGAGTAAATTCTTGTGGTGGGTACCGTGGTTATCAAGCGAGTTTTCAACAACAACGTCGCAATGGTCACTTCGGACGATGGTTCTGAGCTCATCGTCATCGGTCGAGGCCTCTGCTTTGGCCGTCATGCCGGCGATGCCATCGACGAGGCATCGGTCGAAAAGACCTACGCGTTGCAGGAGGGAACTTCTCAGGATTCGCGTACGATTGACCGCTTGGCACATCTTTTAGAGTCCATCCCCACCGTCAACCTCGTGATTTCCGAGGACATCGTTCAGATGCTTCGTCGAGAGCTCAATGTTGATATCAACGACAAGATTCTCATTGCTCTCGCAGACCATATCAGCCTTGCTTTGGAGCGCGAGCGCAAAGGCGTCTCCTGTGAGAATCCGTTGCTGCTCGAGATCCAGCAGTTCTATCGCAAGGAGTATGCGCTTGCGGGCCGTGCGCTGCAGATTATCAAGGAGTATATGGGCATCTAGATGAGCGAAGAAGAGCAGGGTTTTATTACGCTGCATATCGTCAACGCCACCATGCCGCAACGCTCCGACCGTCTAATCGTCTCGGTCCAGCTTGTTCGCGACGTGCTCGCGATTGTTTCCGAGCACTATGCCACGACCCTTGACGTCACCTCGTTGCCGTACGAGCGTTTCGTTCGCCATCTGCAGTTTTTTGCGCAGCGAGCGCTCGATCCCGCGGCGGGGCAGGTCAATGGCGACGCGCTGTTCCGTATCGATGAAACGGCGTATCCGAGGGCGTTCTCGTGTGCGGAGTCAATTGCCGACCACTTAGCGTCTACCTATAACGTTGTCGTTACCGATGCCGAGAAGAGTTATCTCGCATATCACATTGTTAACCTGCTTGGAGAACCTGGTCTCTAGGCATAACGTGCCCACACATCGATTGATATAAGGCAAGGCTCACGGTCTTGTCCAGGGCACACCTATCTCAATTTGCGGAAAAGGAAGGGGAGTACCGCTATGACCGCAAAAAAGAAGTTCAATTTCAAAGCGCCGTTGGAGGTGTTCGCGAAGTCGATCGTTCAGCCGATGATGTATCTCTCGGTTGCCGGCATCCTGCTCATCGTGGGCATCATTCTGACCAACAAGACCATCTGCGCCGTGATCCCTGTGCTGGGCTCCGGTCCGTTCCAGCTTGTGGGCGCCGTTGTCTATCAGTCGCTGATGTTTATCATCAACAACCTCTCGATTCTGTTCTGCGTGGGCATCGCCGGCGCCATGGCAAAGAAGAACAAGGGCCATGCTTCGCTGATCGCCCTGATGTCGTTCTTCCTGTTCCTGCAGGCCAATAACATCGTGCTCAACGCCACCGGTTCTCTTGCCGAGGCGAGCGGCATGCTCGGCCTTACCGGAACCGGCCAGAGCACCGTTATGGGCATTCAGGTGCTCGATACCGGCGTGTTTGGCGGCATCATTCTTGGTTGCATCACCGGTGCCGTGTTCAACAAGTACTCGAACAAGCAGTTCCCCATTGCTCTTTCGATGTTCTCGGGCGTTCGCTTCCCGTTCCTGATCATGATCATCATCTCCTGGATCATGGGCGCTGGCTTCTGCATCGTTTGGCCTCCGGTTCAGGGTGCCATCTCCTCCGTTGCCGGCATCATTAAGGAGTCGGGCAACATCGGTCTGTTTATCTACGGCATGCTCAACAAGCTGCTCGTTCCCACCGGTCTGCACCACCTCATCTACACCCCGTTCCAGTTCTCCGATGTGGGTGGCACCCTGACGCTGGGCGATCAGGTTATCGCCGGCGCCTATCCCATCCGTGTTGCCGAGATGGCAATGACGGGCCAGCCCTTCTCCGATAGCACGTATTTCAACAGCTACACCTTCAACAACCTGTGGCCCTACATCGGTATCGGTCTCGCCTTTATCTTCACCTCCTACAAGCAGAACAAGGATAAGACCAAGGCCGTTATCATCCCGCTGATCATCACCGCCGTGCTCTCCTGTGTCACCGAGCCCATGGACTTCCTCTTTGTCTTTGCCGCTCCCGTGCTCTTTGTTGTTCACTCGGTTCTTTCCGGTATCTTCCTGGTCCTGCTCAAGGTCCTCTCCGTGCCCGCTTCGACTGCAGGCGGCATCATCAACATCGTGGTTTCCAACCTGGTCCTTGGTGTCGATAAGACCAACTGGCCGATGATGCTCGTGCTCGGAGTCGTCAACGCCGCTCTGTACTTCTTCCTCTTCACCTTCCTGATTAAGAAGCTCAACCTCCACACGCCTGGCCGCGAGGAGGAGTCCGAGCTCGCCGAGTCCGTTGCCGAGGGCGAGGCCGCCGCGTCTGTCGCGGTGAAGCAGGGCGCTGTTGCCGCAGCTCCCGCAGAGGGCGTCGATGCAGGCATTGCCGACCTGGTCGCAGGTCTTGGCGGCAAGGACAACATCGAGGAGCTCGAGAACTGCTTTACGCGTCTTCGCGTGAACGTTAAGAACCCGGACCTCATCGATGAGAGCCTCATCAACCACGTGCCCAACAGCGGCATCAACCGCAACGGCAACAATATCCAGATCATCTTTGGCATGAAGGTCGCCGAGATGCGCGACAAGGTCGAAAACGCAATTGAGAAGGAGCAGTAAACAATGATCATTACTCTGTGTGGTGGCGGATCCACCTTTACCCCCGGCATCGTCAAGTCCATCGCCCTGCGCAAGGACGAGCTCGACGTTGACGAGATTCGTCTGTACGACATCAACGAGGAGCGTCAGCGCAAGATCGGCGTGCTCGTGGACTGGATTTTGCACGAGGACCTTGGCCTGAACATCAAGCTTACGGTGACCACCGACAAGGAGACGGCTTTTACCGACGCGAGCTTCGTGTTTGCCCAGATGCGCGTGGGCGGCTACGCCATGCGCGAGCAGGACGAGAAGATTCCGCTGCGTCACGGCTGCGTGGGTCAGGAGACCTGCGGCTGCGGCGGCCTTGCCTACGGCATGCGCACCATCTTCCCCATGGTCGAGCTGATCGATGACGTTGAGAAGTACGCCAAGAAGGACTACTGGATTCTCAACTACTCCAACCCTGCTGCCATCGTGTCCGAGGGCTGCCGCGTGCTGCGTCCCAACGCTCGCATCATCAACATCTGCGACATGCCGATCGCGATCATCGACGTGGTTTGCGCCGCACTCGATATCGACAAGAAGGATGTCGAGTACGATTACTTTGGCCTCAACCACTTTGGTTGGTTCACCTCGATCCGCCACAAGGGCGAGGAGGTCCTGCCGCAGCTGCGCGAGTACATCAAGGAGCATGAGATTCTGCTGCCCGACTCCTACCTCAAGGGCATGGGCTCGCTCATGGCAAAGAAGCCCGAGGAGGCCACTGACGAGCACCCCGAGCAGAACCGCCACACCAAGGGCAGCTGGTACTACGTCTGGAAGGGCGAGTACGAGATCATGGAGTGCTTCCCGGAGTACCTGCCCAACACGTATCTGAACTACTACCTGCAGCAGAAGGAGTTCGTCGAGCATTCCAACCCCGAGCGCACCCGTGCTAACGAGGTTGAGGAGACGCGCGAGAAGAACCTCTTCGACGGCATCGATCACTACGAGAAGACGGGCGAGATCGACGAGAGCACGTTCTATGCGGGTAGCCACGGCGACTGGATTGCCGACCTGGCTATCGCTCTGAAGAACGACACCAAGCAGCGCTTCCTGGTCATTTGCGAGAACAAGGGCGCTATCCCCAACATGCCCTACGATGCTATGGTCGAGCTGCCTGCCTACATTGGCAAGAATGGCCCCGAGGTCATCAGCCGCGACAACATTCCTCTGTTCCAACAGGGCCTCATGATGCAGCAGCTGAACTCCGAGAAGCTCGTGGTCGAGGCTACGATCGAGGGTTCTTACGAGAAGGCGCTCAAGGCCTTTACGCTGAACAAGACCGTGCCTTCGATGAAGGTGCCAAGGAGGTTCTCGACGACATGATCGAGGCCAACAAGGGTTACTGGCCCGAGCTTAAGTAAAAGCAACAGGGTCGCTGGCCGCATACCTGGAGCAATGCCCCGTCCGCGTGATTGCGTGGGCGGGGCATTGTCATTTGGTAACGCGTTTTACCAAATATGGCATTTATCTGCGGTAATGTTCTATTTCACCGCCGAGGGTGACATTTCATACCGCCTGCCGAACTGCGTGGAGACCTAACATCTTTTTAGGTCAGTGTTGTGCGTGTAGCAACTTCGCCCGGCCTCGCCTCCGGGCTGCCATGTGAGAGGGGATCTTATGGCTCGACTGCACGTAATGGAACGCAGCCACGCTCAGGCCGTCATGGACGACCTGCACGATGCGCTCGGACGTCGTCTGGCGGTGAGTTCGCTCGCCCCGTGCCCCGTTGAGTTTACGGCAGCGCTCGTCAATCTGTGCTCCAC
>USHF01000088.1 GCA_900554465.1 uncultured Collinsella sp. | reverse complement strand
GCGAGCAAGGTGACGTGAAAGAGGAGGGCATTGACCTTTTGGTCATGCCCGACGATTGAACGTCAGATTGCCGCTTAGGGGCGTTTGCAGCGTCAATTGGTTAGGCGAAGACGATTAAATTATCCCTGTGTATCGCCGGCTTCTCGGCCAAGTTAGCGAGCAGGCGGTTGCTGGCAATCTGGTCCTGGCGGCGGCCGGCGGCAAGCTCCAGCACGTCCGAATCGGCCTCGGCGATACCACGGGCGACAACCATGCCGCCCGGGTCGCACACGTCGAGCACATCGCCCTCGGCAAACTGGCCATCGACCTCGCGAATACCCACCGCGAGCAGCGACGAACCGCGGCTGACCAGCGCCTTCGCGGCGCCGTCATCGACCGTCACCGAGCCGTGCGCCTTGTCGCCCAGTGCAATCCACAGCTTGCGCGGCGCAATGTCCAGGCGCTCCGCCGGCGGATCGAACAGCGTACCCACGCTCTCGCCGCGGGCCAGACGCACGAGCGCATCGGGCTCCTCGCCCGAGCAAATCACGCTCTGAATGCCCGCCGTCATGAGAATGCGGCTCGCGCGGATCTTGGTGATCATGCCGCCCGTGCCCACCGATGTGGAAGAATCGCCCGCCGAGGCGATGATCTTGGCGTCGATCTTATGCACGACCGGGACGAACTCGGCCGTGGGATCCTCGTGCGGATTGGCGGTGTAGAGGCCATCGATGTCCGAGAGCGTCACGCACAGATCGGCAGAAACCAGGCAGCTCACAAGCGCCGCCAGCGTGTCGTTGTCGCCAAACTTGATCTCATCGACGGTGACGGTATCGTTCTCGTTGACGACCGGCACCACGCCGAGCTCCACCAGGCGAAGCAGGGCGTCGCGCGCGTGCAGGTAGGACGTGCGGCGCGCCGTGTCGTGACGCGTGAGCAGCACGAGCGAGGTGAGCAGGTCGCGCGCATGGAACTCCTCGTCGTAGGCCGACGAGATGATGCACTGACCGGCCGAGGCGCAGGCCTGCAGGCTCGGCAGGTCGCCGACCGGCTTACGGTCGAAGCCCAGCACGGGATAGCCGCAGGCAATGGCGCCCGAGCTCACCACGATCAGGCGCCAGCCAAGCTCGCGCAGCGCTGCGGCCTGGTCGGCAAGCCCGCCGATAAAGGCGCGGTTGACCTTGCCGTCGGCGCCCACCACCGTGGACGAACCGATCTTTACCACCATCGTTTTATAAGAAGTCGTCATACGTCAAACCAATCAACTGTTCAGCGAACGGCCGAGCCGGCGGCCAGGGAAGCGTGACTCGCCCCTACCGCCCAAGGAATTAGTGAGCCCAGGGAAAGGCAGAGGCCGCGGCCATGTTCTTACGCACGAGCTCGTCGCGCACCTGAGCCAGGCCCTGCTCCATACCCACCACATAGGTCTGCGGGTACAGGAAGCGCTTGAAAGCTGCGTCCAGATGGTCGAGCGCCCAAGCACAGCGCTCGCGCGCGTCCTGGATGCTCTCACGCGGAGCCACCGCACTGCCATCGCGCACGATCGGCACCAGCAGCTCGCGATACTCAAGTTCGGACACGTCGGTCACCAGGGCGGCATCATTCACGGCCACGAGGGTATTGCCGCGCGCGGTGCCCTCCCCCGCCAGATGGTCCTCGTCGTAGATCATGTCGCAGACCGGGCCGCCAAAGCCGTCATAATAACGGCGCACGCGTTGCACACCCGGGATCGTGCGCTTGTAGGGCTGCTCGGAGAGCTTGACCACCGGCGTCCATGGATCTGCCTCGCTCGCACGGCGGGCGGAAAGCTTGTACACGCCGCCCAGCGCCGGCTGGTCATAGCAGGTCGCAAGCTTGGTACCCACGCCAAAGCTGTCGATGGGCGCGCCCTGGTCGAGCAGCGACTGAATCGTGTACTCATCCAGATCGTTAGAAACCGAGATCCCCACATAGGGCAGGCCCTCGGCATCAAAACGGCCACGAACATACTTGGAGAGCTTGGCGAGGTCGCCGGAGTCGATGCGAATAGCCGACAGACGCTCGCCTGCCGCCTCCATCTCCTTGGCAACCGTAATGGCATGCTCGCAGCCCTCACGTACGTCGTAGGTGTCGATGAGCAGCGTGCAGTTCTTGGGACTCGACTTAGCAAAAGCCCGGAATGCCTCGAGCTCGGAATCGAAGCTCATCACCCAGCTGTGCGCATGAGTGCCAAAGACGGGAATACCGTAGCGGCGGCCGGCGAGCACATTGGATGTAGAGGAGCAGCCGGCAACGTAGCTCGCGCGCGCGACGGCCAGCCCGCCATCGGGACCCTGGGCGCGGCGCAGGCCAAACTCGGCAACGGGACGGCCGTCCGCCGCCAGCACCACGCGCGCCGTCTTGGTAGCGACAAGCGTCTGAAACCCGACGATGTTGAGCAGCGCCGTCTCAAGCAGCTGGCACTCGAGCGCAGGACCGGTGACGCGCACCATGGGCTCGCGCGGAAAGACGAGCTCGCCCTCGGGGACGGCGTCGATATTTACATGCGCACGAAAATCGCGCAGGTAGTCGAGGAATGCGGACTTGAACATCGCGCCGCCGGCCGGGGCCTCAAGCGATGCGAGGTAGTCGATATCCTCGGGCGTAAAACGCAGGTTCTCGACCAGCTCGGGTAGTTCGGCGGTGCCGCACATGACGGCATAGGCGCTGCCAAAGGGATGGTCGCGGTAAAACGCGGTAAAGCAACCCTGCTCATTGGCCTTGCCGCTCTCCCACAGGCCCTGGGCCATAGTGAGCTCGTACAGATCGGTGAGCATTGCAATGTCGGTGGGATGCGAGATGTCGGTCAAAGCCATGGGGCGACCTTTCAGATGTGTGGTACAGAAATTGAGGGTTAGACGAGAGCAGAGGATGCGGACATGACGCCCGATGTAAATCGGTTAGAGCAGGCCCATGCTGGTCAGGATCGTGTAGCCCATAAAGATGACAAACGCGATGAGGGCAAGGACAATGATGATTTTTTGAGCCGGCGCCATGCCAGGGATCTCGTTCTCGCCCGTAGGTTCCTTGGAGGTAACCATGCGCTGGGCAAAGGTCATCTCGTCACGGCTCAGCTTGGGCTCGACGGACTTGGGACGAGCGGCCTTTTTAGGCTGAGGTTTGGGCGCGGCAGGTGCAGGCTTCGCAGCAGCGGGCTTGGGAGCGGGCGCGGGCGCCGATGCGGATGCGGCGTTCGCGGCGGCCTCCTCGGCCTTCGTACGCTCGGCACGCAGGGCAGCCAGCTCCTCGCGCTCGCGACGAGCCTCTTCCCGAGCCTCGCGGCGGGCCTTCTCAGCGCGGAGCTCTTCCAACTCAGCGCGCTCCTCGTCGGACAATGGTTGGGACTCAAGCTCGGCCATGGTAAAGCCCTTTCTTTTAAAAAAAGCCGCCGACACAATGTCAGCGGCTTATCAAATCCAAGGGTGGAGACGAAGGGAGTCGAACCCTCGGCCTCTGCCATGCGACGGCAGCGCTCTCCCAACTGAGCTACGTCCCCAGGACAAGTTGATATTTTACCTACGGCTCGCCAACTGTCAACGCCCAATAACCAGTCTTTTTGGGACGGGGCTGTTTTGACTACTTTTCAAACGTCCGAGCCACCCCGATGATTTTTCTGGGACGGGGATTAAAAATCATCGGCGAACGCGCTACTTTGCGCTGGTGAGGACGCCGGTGGTGTCGAAGGCCGGGGTGAAGCTCTCGTCTACCGCGCCGCCTTCTTGCCAAAACATCGTCGTAAAGCCCAGGTCGTCGGCATGGTCGAGCACCTGCTCGTACTCCTCGCGCGTCACGGCGCGCGCCAGGTCGCCGCCTTGTTCGCGCATGAGTGCATTGGGCGTGTACTGGTTCATGACCGAGATCGGCACGTCGCCCACCGTCTGCCACACCAGGTCTAACACGCGGCACGAATCGTCGGCATGCCCCGGCAGCACCAGGTGACGCACGATCATGCCGCGCTTCATGAGCCCGTCCTCGTCCACCAGCTCTCCCCCGCGGCGCTCAATCTCGCGCGCCATCTGGGCCAGACCCGACACGGCCACGCGCGGGTAGTCCTTAATATGAGAAAGCGACTGCGCAAGCCCGGCATCGGCATATTTAAAGTCCGTAAGCCACACGTCGACCAGGTCGCCCAGCGCCGCCACGGCGCTCGCGCGCTCATAACCACTCGTGTTGTAGACGATGGGGATGACCAGCCCGCGCGTCCGTGCCGCGGCAATCGCGGCAGGCAACAGGTGCGCATAGTGCGTCGCCGTCACCAGGTTGATGTTATTGGCGCCCTGCTCCTGCAGCTCCAGCATAATCTCGACCAAGCGCTCGGGCGAAATCTCAAGGCCAAAATTGCCGGTCGAGATCTCGTGGTTTTGGCAGTAGATACATTTGAGCGAACAGCCGCTAAAGAAAATCGTACCCGAGCCGGCCTCGCCCGAAATGGGCGGCTCCTCCCACATATGAAGCGCCGCGCGGGCCACCTTGAGTGTGTCGTTAGCACCGCACACGCCGCGCGCGCCCTCATCGCGCGCCGCACCGCAACGGCGCGGACACAAATGGCAGGCGGGCGAAAAAAGTTCGGTCAACGACGTCGGCATAAAAACATGCTCCAAAACAATGATTCAGCAGCTCAAACGTAAAGGGACCAACCGCACAGACGGTTCGAGCCCAAGGCGCCGTAATCGTCCGACACGATTTTTGTAATGTCAAGACTGGAATCGACAAAGTGCCGCTTTATGATGTAGGTATTCCGCCCCCCGCGGAGCAACTGGGTGAACCGTCGCGTTTATTTAGGGAGCCCACACAGTCGTACCTAGTACAGGTATCCTTCGTTGTTAAGGACGCTGGAACAGTCGATGAGGGCACCCACCTGTTTTAGGTGGGTTCATTTTCGTAACGTGGGGGGTGGTTTTCTTTTGCCGAAAATCGCCATTACAGTCCATATGGATCCCCACCGGCATCCCGACAATCCATCGACAACATCCCAATATCTGGTAAGCGCGTGATTATCGCTGCGTGCAATTCCATGCACCCCCCTTGGTCGAGTATCATGGTTCGGCTATGCCCTTTGCGCTTAGCAACCTTTGACCTTTTCCTTCGACGCTTGGCGGTTTTTAGATTCATGGCTTCATCCCCGAGCTACATACCGTATCTATGCGTGGCAGCAGCGGCCTTCATCACGACCTTCCTCACGGTGCCCCTGGTCAAGCGCTTGGCAATTAAGCTCGACGCCGTCGACTATCCTTCTAAGCGCCGCATCAACACCAAGCCCATCCCGCGTTTGGGCGGAACGGCGGTGTTTTTGGGCCTGGTCGTTGCCTGTATTGTGCAAATCCTAGGCACCTGGTACCTGGGTTGGCCGCCCGTTTTGGTGCCCCACCCCCGTCTGCACATCAGCTACCCCATACTTGCGCTTTCTTTTACCGTCATCTTTGCGACCGGCGCTATCGACGACGTCTTCCAGCTCAAGCCCAAGCAAAAGCTGGCCGGACAGGTCCTCGCCGCGCTTATCGCCTGTATCGGCGGCCTACGGATCGGCGTCATCGTCAACCCGTTTGCCCCCGGCGAGATCATGCTCGGATGGCTCGCCTACCCCATCACCGTGATCTATCTGGTGGCATTCACCAACATCATTAACCTCATCGACGGCCTCGACGGCTTGGCCACGGGCATCTGCGGCATCGCGTCGTTCACCATGTTTTCGATGGCCGTTCTCTCGGGCCGCATCGACGCCGCCGCGCTCTCCATTGCGCTCTTTGGCGCCTGTCTGGCCTTTTTGCGCTACAACTTCAACCCCGCAAGCATCTTCTTGGGCGACTCGGGGTCGCTGCTTCTGGGCTTTGCGCTGGGCTCCATCTCGCTGCTCAACGTGAGCCGCACCGCCGCGCTCACCTCGCTTATCATTCCGCTCATAGTTGCCGGCGTGCCCATCATCGACACGTTTAGCGCCATCGTGCGCCGCAAGCGCGCCCACATTAGCATCGGGCAGGCCGACAAGGGCCACATCCACCACCGCCTGATCCAAGAAGGCTACAACCAAAAACAGGCAGTGCTCCTCATCTACGCCTGGTGCATCATGCTTTCGGCCGGCGCCGCCGCGATTAACCAGGTCGAGGTGCCCATGCGCGTGCTCATCTTTACCGTGCTCGCCATTGGTTCGGCGGCCTTTGCCAAGCATCTACATCTGTTTGAGCCCGTGCTGCGCCACCATTACAACAAGCGCACACATGAGGATGAGCTCGTCACCCCCGACGACCCCGCCTTTAAGCAGGAGGAGCAGGCAGCCGAGGAACGTAAGGAAGAGCGCCACCACAAGCTCTAGGGTAAGCCTGTCTCTTATACACATCTCCGAGCCCACGAGACATGCGCAGATCTCG
>USHF01000087.1 GCA_900554465.1 uncultured Collinsella sp. | reverse complement strand
CACGTAAGGAGTCGTCGGCAGCGTCAGATGTGTATAAGAGACAGTCGCCTAGGTCGAGCGTGGCGGCAGGTTCGGGCATGGGGGTGTTGGAGGCTTCGTCCACGGCGTCCGTGGTCTGTTTCTCGGCATCCGCGCTGGTCGCAGCTTCAAACGCTGCGGCGGCGTGGTCGAGCGAAGGCCAGACTTCGACGGTCGCCTCCTCGTTGTTGGGCATGACGGCGATCGAACACTCGGGCTCGGCGTGGAGCGCGCGGGCCATAAGGCCATCGCGAGTGAGCGCGGCGACCGGCGCCGCGGCAAGCTCGGGCGCGCGACGCAGCTCACCGATGAGCGTCATGGCGTCGTGCATAAGCGACAGCGGGGTCTCGGTCGTATCCGCGACCACGGCGGCACCGGCGACGGCGCCCGCGTGGTCCAGTACGGTGGCGGACTTGGCGGCGCAAAAGTCGACAAAACGCTTGTAGCCGGCACACTTGACCATGCGCTCGGCAGTCTTGCGGGCGGCGGGGTCGATGTCTACGGCCACGATGCGCGCCTGCCGCTCGCGCGCTGCCGCCTCGCGCTCGCGCGCCTCGGCAAGCAGCTGCTCCCACAGGGCGGCATCATGCAGCTGCCAGCCCTCAAAACCCCAGTGCTCGCGTGCAAAACCCGGGGCGCGGTCAGTCAGAATGTTCACGGCTTCCAGCAGCAGACCGCCGCCGGCGCACGAGGCGTCGACCAGCGTAGGCAGGGCTTCGTTCTCGTAATCGTCGGCCGTCAGCTCGCGCTCGCACAGTGCGGTCCAGCCGACCTGCGCCAGCACCAGGGCGGCGTAGTCGGGGCGCAACACGTGCGCGCCCTCGCCGGCACGGGTCGCCGCGGGCGGCAGGCGCTTGAACAGCGGGTCGCCCGAAAGGTCCAGGCTTATGCTCGCGCGGCGCTGGCGCAGCGAAAGCAGTAGGTGAACATCGGGGTCGGCGGCATCGACGTCGGCGCGACGGCCCGTGTTCTCGGCCAGGCGGTCGCACAGCGCGTCCTTGGCGCGCAGGGCCGAGAAGCGCGTGTTGCGCAGCTGCTCGGTCACGCCGCGGGCGGTGATGGCGATGGTAGCGCCGGGGCGGACGATGCTCTCCCAGGCGATGTCGTAAACGCTATCGTACAGTTCATCGGCATCCTGCGCCTCAAAGCGCCCGAGCACCACGAACACGCGGCTCGCCAGGCGCGACCACAGGCATGCTCGGTAGCCTTGCTCGAGCTCGCCCTCAAATGTAGCGCGGCCCTTCAGCCGGCGAACATGCGAAAGCCCGAGGCGTTTAAGCTCATCGGCGAGTGCGGACTCAAAGCCCTCGGGGCAGCTTGCGTAAAATTCCATGGGTGACCTCTCTGGTTGCGTCGCTCCATTATATGATGGATGCTTCGTTTGCCCTTATCCTCGAAAGGAACCCATATGATTGATGCGTGCCCCGAATCCGCTGTGCTCTTTTTTGATGTAGACGGCACGCTGACGTCGTTCGATCCCGACGATATGACCGATAAGGACTTCAATGCGGTCCACCCGTCGAAGGCCGTTGTCGATGCATTTGGTCGTCTGCGCAGTGCGGGCCACCAAGCATTTATCTGCACGGGGCGTCCCTTGTGGCTGATTGCCGATGGCCTGCGTGCTTTGGAGCCTGCGGGTGTCGTTGCCATGGCGGGAGCCACGCTCGAGGTCGAGGGCCGCGTGGTACACGAGGACTGCTTTGGCGAGGACGTTATCGAGGAGCTTGCACGCCGTATGGCCGTGGCAGGGATTGAGGCCTTTTTCGAGACCAACGTGGCTACTTTTGCCCTGGAACCCGCGGGTGTTGAGCAGTCGTCTCTGATCGGCACTTCTGTGGTGCACAGCGCCGAGGAAATGCGCGTCGACGGCAGTCTGCGCGTGGGCAAGGTATGCCTCAATGTGCCCAGTTTGGCTCGCGTAGTCAACGATGACGGCTTTATCGAGCGCTATTTTGAGGCCTGCAACACCGGTGGCCAGAATCGCGAGCTGAGCCCCAAGGGCATCAACAAGGGCGTGGGCGTGGCGCGAGCGCTGACGTATCTGGGCCGCGAGGGAAATGCGCACACCTTTGGCTTTGGCGATTCGGGCAACGACCTGGGCATGCTCGCTGCCGTCGAGACGGCCGTGGCCATGGGCAACGCCATGCCCGAGGTCAAGGCGGTCGCCGACTACGTGACCGACGACGTCGCACACGACGGCACCGTCACCGCGATGCGCCACTTTGGGTTGATCTAGAGCTGCGCGCGTCCCAGGCACCGCATCTCGCCGTTCAAGCCGTCGCTCGCGTACCAAAGTACGCGTCGCTCCTCTTTCACGGCGACCTGCGGCACCTGGAACACGCTCGCTGACGTTTGCTCAAACTGAGGCTTTCTTCTTTTGTATGCTCAATCGATTTATCAATCCAAACACTGAGGTGTTTATACCGTTCGCCGAGAAGATAAAAACCCGCAGCTCACGCCTTGATAAACGTAGGTAAAGTGTTTAGCAGCTTACCGGCCGTATGCAGACGAAAGGAATCAGGCAGATGGCAATCAAGGTGTTCGCTGACGGCGCAAACCTCGAGGGCATGCTCGACATGTACGAGAACGGCAACGTTCAGGGTTTCACGACCAACCCGTCCCTTATGAAGAAGGGCGGCGTGACGGATTACCGCGCGTTTGCCAAGGAGGTCCTGGCCCACATCACCGATGTATCCGTGTCGTTTGAGGTCTTTGCCGACGACGTCGAGACCATGGAGGTCGAGGCGCGCGAGATCGCTACCTGGGCCGAGAACGTCTACGTTAAGATCCCGTGCGTGACCACCAAGGGCGAGTCCACCGCCGAGCTGGTCCGCAAGCTTTCGGCCGACGGCATCAAGGTCAACGTCACTACCATCTTTACGCCTGAGCAGGTCGACGAGATGGTCGAGGCCGTTGACGCCGAGACGCCGTCCATCATCTCGCTCTTTGCCGGCCGTATCGCCGACACTGGCGTCGATCCCATTCCGTTTATGACGGAGTCGGTCAAGAAGGCCGCCGCCAAGCCCAACTGCGAGGTCCTGTGGGCGTCCACGCGCGAGCTCATCAACATTTACCAGGCCGAGGCCTGCGGTTGCCAGATCATCACGGTGCCCAACAGCATCCTGGCCAAGCGCAAGAACATTGGCCGCGACCCGTACGAGGTCTCGCTCGACACCGTGCGCGGCTTTGCCAAGGATATCGCCGCTTTGGGCTTCCATATCCTGCCGTAAGCAAGGGTACCCCCTGCGGCGACGTGCAAAATCGCGAATATTCAGCACGGTAAAGGCTTTTACCAGCTGGTTGAAGCACGGAACGGCCCCCGTTTTGGCTCTAATTGACGCTAAAACGGGGGCCGTTTTTGCTTTTATGGCTCTCTGAGGCACAGCGGGGCTATCGAGAGATGCTGAATATTCGCGATTTTGCACGTCGCCAAGAGGGGGAAGTCGGGCCCTACTCTGACCACTCGGACGTACTCTTACCCGAACCCGCTGCTTCATGGGACGGCATGTCATGCGTCTGAGCTGCGGTTTTCATGCAGCGGGTAGTCGGATTGCTGCTGAGTTGCTCGAACCTACTCGAACCCACTCTGTCCGAGCGGGGCCCAAGTGGCAAGGGGCTATTAGGGGACTGAAGAGCTATAGGGAGCTCGAGGAGATGGCATCGGCTCCCGAGCGCATGACTTCCCCCAGCATCCTGATTCCTCGGTCAAGCTCGATCTGCTTTTCGAAGTAGTCGGCGTGCTCAAGGAAGCGCTCGCGCAGGGTGCGCAGGCCTGCTGCCTTTTCCGACCTCGCGTCCGCATCGCTGACGATTCTATCGAAGCAGAGTACGAGTGCGGTGAAGTCGTGGATGACGGGGAAGCGCTTTGTAAGGGCGACGAGCTCCTGGTCGATTCTGAGCTCCTCCCGCGCGGCCGTCGCGATGGAGCCGACGGGCTTCTGTAGGCGCTGCCCGATCGTGTTCAGAACGTTGCCGTTATGAGCGGCCGCGTTGCGCAGGGCCTTCACGGGGAACAGGAGCTGCTTGACGGATTCGGCCTCCTGGCTGCGTTCCCTCCTGAGGTCGTAGAAGTAGAACTTGTAAAGCGCGATGATTCCCCCGAAGGAGACGAGTTCCAGGTAGTTCCAGACGTACATGTCCTCGCGTCTGCCGTACTTATTCGCGAGGTCCCGGGTGTAGTTCGAGTCTCCGAGGTACGAGACGCTGCGCTCGAGGTGCTCCGGGTCTATCCCCAAAGTCTGATCCTCGGCGATGTGGAGCATCTCGAGGAAGAGCATCGCCCGCTCGCTGCCGCCCACCCCATCTAGCCGGTCGGCGATGGCCTTCATTCTCTCGACGGTGGCTTCTGACCCGCTTGGATCGAACCGCTCCTCCAGCATCCTCTCCTTACGCAGCCTCTCGTGGGCGAAGAGGAGGTCGAGGACCTCCTTCCCGTCGGCGCCGTCGTCCATCATCGTCCGGTTTAGATGGACCTTCATGTAGTGCTCGATGTCAAGCGTCATCGAGAGGATGTGCTCGCGGAGGTGGTGGTCGAGTCTGGTGAGCTCGGCGAGGTAGGCGAAGTCTAGGTTGACGTAGCGTCCGTAGCCCTCCGACGCGGGGCTACGATACGTTGAGAAGCACTTCGCAAACGCCTTGACCTTGAAGAAGAAGTTCTTGTCGCGGAGGAACGCGACTGCATCCTTGGGGCTCATTATGTCGAAGCGGACGCCCCGCTCTGCGAGGTGGGCGACCTGTTGTTCTGCCGGGATGAGCGGGCGCTCCTTCATGATCGTTCCTCCAAAACGAAAAATGCGGCTGTAGGTACAGGTACCCGCAGCCGCTAAAAGCCCGAAGGCTTTTCACACTGCGGACAGTATACCCCACTTTGCCGAAGGGGCAAAGAGCGCGGGGAACGCCCGCGCTCTTTGCGACACTTGCCGCGAAGAGGGGATATTCGCTTTGGCGGTTTACTTCCCCCGCACCATGGTGAGGGAGATCTTCTTGCGGTCGCGATCGACCTTCTCGACCCACACCTTGACCGTGTCGCCGACGCGCACCACGTCGCTCGGGTGCTTGACGAAGCGGTTGGCCAGCTTGGAGATGTGTACGAGGCCGTCCTGGTGCACGCCCACGTCGACGAAGGCGCCAAAGTCCACAACATTGCGCACCGTGCCCTTGAGTTCCATGCCGGGTTCCAGATCGTCGATGGAAAGCGCCGAGCGGCTAAAGACCACCTCGGGTGCGTCGTCGCGCGGGTCGCGGCCGGGCTTCTTGAGCTCGTTGACAATGTCGATGAGCGTTAGGGTGCCGCAGTCCAGGTCGCTTGCCAGCGTCGAGATGCTGCCCAGGCGGCGCTCGATGTCGGGCACGCCGCCGCGGCTGAGCTCGCTGGCTTTAACGCCTGCGCGTTCCAGGACGGACGTGGCCACCTCGTAGCTTTCGGGGTGGACGCTCGTCGCGTCGAGCGGGTTCTTGCCGCCGCTAATGCGCAGGAAGCCCGCGGCGTTGAGGTATGCCTTGGGTCCCAGCTTGGGGACCTTCTTAAGCTGGCGGCGATCGGTAAAGGCGCCGTTTTCCTCGCGGTAGGCCACGATGTTCTTGGCCACGCTCGGCGTAATGCCCGACACGTAGCCCAGCAGGCTTGCGCTTGCGGTGTTTACGTCGACGCCTACGCGGTTGACGACGTCCTCCACCACGTGGCCCAGGGTGCGCGAAAGCTCGGCCTGGTCAAGGTCGTGCTGGTATTGGCCCACGCCGATGGACTGGGGCGGAATCTTAACGAGCTCTGCCAGCGGGTCCTGCAGGCGACGACCCAAGCTCATGGCGCCACGTACGGTGACGTCCAGGTCTGGATATTCCTGGCTGGCGAGCTCGGAGGCGGAGTACACCGACGCGCCGGCCTCGTTGACGATGGTGTATCGCAGTCCAGGCGCCTGCTCGGCGATAAACTCCGAGACGACTTCCTCGGTCTCGCGGCTGGCGGTGCCGTTGCCGATGACGATGGTGTTGACGCTGTCCTTCTTGACGAGGCGGGCGAGCTCGCGCTTGGTGCCGGCGACGTCGTGGCGCGGCTTGGTGGGGTAGACCACGCCGTGGTCGAGCAGCTTGCCGGTCTCGTCCATGACGGCGACCTTGCAGCCGGTGCGGTAGCCCGGATCGAGTGCGAGCACGCGGGCGCCGCGCACGGGGCGTGCCGAGAGCAGGCCCTCGAGATTCTTGGCAAAGACGTTGATGGCCTCGGTCTGGGCGCGAACGGTGAGTTTGGCGCGGGCCTCGCGCTCTAGCGAGGGGGCCATGAGGCGCTTGTAGCCGTCGGCGATGGCGGCATCGAAAACGGGCGCGAAGACGCCCTGGCGTCGGGGCCAACGACTGCCGAGGCGCGCCGTGGCGGCGGCGCCGTCGACGTTCACGCGCACGCGGAGCTTGCCCTGTCTCTTATACACATCTGACGCTG
>USHF01000086.1 GCA_900554465.1 uncultured Collinsella sp. | reverse complement strand
CGAGATCTGCGCATGTCTCGTGGGCTCGGAGATGTGTATAAGAGACAGCTCCACGCCCACAGCGTGTCCTTCACGCATCCCGTAACCGGCGAGCACATCCACATCGAAGCCCCCTGCCCCTGGGAGCCCTAAAACCCGCCAATAAGGGACAGGCACCTTTGTGGCGGGTTTGCCGCAATGGCTCAGCCGTGGCGCCAAAACGTCTCGATCTGTAACAGTTAAAACCCATTTTCCGGTCTGTCTGTTACAGATCGAGACATTCGAATCTCCCTCAAGGAAAAATCTCAATCTATAACAATAACTCGGCAAAATCGGTCCCAGATGTTACAGATCGAGACAAAGGGACGGCGCGGTTCGGAAGAATCTCAATCTGTAACATCTAACCCACTTTTAACGGTCTAGTTGTTACAGACTTAGACAAAACGGCAGACAACAATAGCGGCATCGCCCGTAATGGACGTTGCCGTTTTTCTATTGAGAAAACTACTCGGTTTTCGTTACTAACCGCCACAGTGGGGACAGGCACCTTTGTGGTGGTTTTGGCCTTACTTCGCCCCGTTGCTAAACCGTGATGACGTTTTCCATCGTCTGGTACTTGGCGGGCACCTCGCCCGCGGTGATAACCGTTGCGTCACGGAAGTCCGCGAATTTTACGGGTGCCACCATGCCAAATTTGCTGGCGTCTGAGATTACGAAGCGTTTGGCGGTATGGCGCATCGAGATACGCTTTACTTGCGCTTCCTCGATATCGGGCGCCGTGAAGCCCTGCTCGGCGGCAATGCCGTTAGAACCCCAAAAGCCACAATTGAAGTTGTAACGGTCTAGGGTTGCCAGGGCATCGGGGCCAACGAGCGCCTCGGTCTCGGGCTTGAGCTCGCCACCTAACACCACGGTGCGCATGCCGCGCAAAGCAAGGTGCTGAGCATGGAGCACGGAATCGGTCACATAGGTGACACTCTCAAGGCGCGGAAGATGCTCGATGAGCTTGAGCGTCGTCGAGCCTGAGTCGATGTATACAAAGCTCTCGGGCTCCACAAGCGCCGCCGCACGGGCGCAGATACGCTCCTTGTCGTCGTTATGGAGGTCACTGCGCTCATTGAGCGTTAGGTCGCGCGTCACGTGCGCGCGCTCAAGACTCGTCGCTCCACCGTGGACCTTGGCGATGCGGTGCGCTCGGTCGAGCGTCTGCAGGTCGCGCCGAATGGTGGACGCCGTCACGCCCAGGGTATCGGCAAGCTCTGGCACAGTAACCGAGCCAGCCCGCTGTACCATCGACACAATCGTATTGAGCCTATCTTCCGCAAGCATCGCTTACTCCTCCTCGGGGTAGACGACTCCCCAATCGGCGCGGAGCTTGGTCATGAGCTCCATCACATCAGAAGCATAATCCAGAAGCTCACGCTTGGAATCGTCGCCGGCGACGGCCTGCTCGAGGTCAGCCATCTCGTAGCACAGGGCATAAGCCTCGGTGCCCGCGGCGACCTCCTCGCGATGACCGTCCGCGGTCCACACGATCGTCGCGTGATCGGCGCGCGGATACTCGTTGACCTCGATGTAGCACTTATCGAAGCTGATAACCGAGCGCTTGGGCTGCTTGGAGTGGAGCGTAAGGCTCACAACACCCAGCTGCTGGTCTGCATTACGGCAGACGATGCCGCCCGCAACGTCAACGCCGGTCTCACAGGTGTTGCCCAGCGAGACGACCTCAGCGGGCTGGCTTGCCATAAAGAGACGCATGACGGACAGGGCATACACGCCAATGTCGAGCATGGCGCCGCCGGCGAGACTACGGTTGTAGAACCGGTTGGTCAGGTCCCCGTACTCCTTATAGCTGCCAAAGTTGAGCTGGGCGAGGTTCATGCGACCAAAGTCGCCCGCATCCATGCGGCGGCGCAGCTCCTGATACAGCGGCATGTGAAGCACCGTGGTGGCGTCCATAAGGACGACGTTGTGCTCGTCGGCGATGGCACGCGCCTCGTCGAGCTCAGCGGAATTGAGGGTAATGGCCTTCTCGCAGAGCACGTGCTTACCAGCTGCCAGAGCGGCTCGCAGGTAGGTGATATGCGTGTTGTGCGGCGTGGTGATATAGACGGCGTCGATGTCCGGATCGGCGTAGAGGTCCTCGACCGTCTCGTACACCTTCTCGACGCCATACTGCTCGGCAAAAGCCTGGGCTTTGGAAAGCGTACGGTTGGCGACACCCGCGAGCTTGCGGCCGGCCAGCGCGAGGGACTGGGCCATTTGGTTGGCGATAACACCGCACCCGATCACTGCCCAGCGAAGCTCGGGAGCCGTAAAGATGTCGTTTGGGAACGGTTGATTCTGGACCGAGGCAAACGCCGCCTTTGCGGCTGCCTCGGCGTCGAGCGGAGCCTGTTTGGAATCTGCCATGATGTGCCTCCTGAGTCATCGGAAGTTCTTCATTTCTAACAACCCTATAGTCGCACAATTGCGCGCGTATCTGCTCGTGTTTGCGTATTTATTTGCTTATCGGTCATTATTTAGCCATAGTTGGCAGATGTTTGCGCGGCTATGCGCATTATCGCGCAAGGCTATGCGCGTAAATGCGCATGCGACGATCCTTGTGAAACATAAAGGGACGGAACACCAAAGCCCTAAAAGACAGACCCAGCTGTATTACTTCACCCCTCTGGGGGCATCAGACATCAAAGGATCGTCCCAAACTGCCGGCACATAGAGACTGTCCCCCCCCCCAACGACTGGTCATTTAAGTCTGTCCCCAATGAATGGTCGTCCCCAGCTGCCGACAGAAAATGAACGCCCCCAGGTGCCGGCATTTCAACGGCCACTCATTTAAGTCTGTCCCCAATGAGTATGTCCCCAATGAGTAGGGATAGAAAAAGGCCCGGGTGCCGTGGGGCATCCGGGCCTTTGCTAGCAACTTGATGTTGCGGGCAGCTTAGAACTTGTGGCCGCACTTCTTGCAGACGCGCAGCTTGTTCTTGCCGTCCTTCTCGTGACCGACGCGGGTAACCTTACCGCACTCGGGGCAAACGAGATTGACGTTGGAGGCGTCGATGGGGGCCTCCTGCGAAACGATGCCGCCCTGCTGGTTGGCAGCGTTGGGCTTGACGGCCTTCTTGACGACCGAAACGCCCTCGACAACGACCTTGTTCTCGGCGGGGAGAGCACGCAGGACAACGCCCTGCTTGCCGCGATCCTTACCAGAGAGAACCTGGACCTTATCGCCCTTCTTGATATACATATATCTCCCCTAACTACAGGGTCTCGGGAGCGAGCGAGACGATCTTCATGTACTTCTTGTCACGAAGCTCGCGAGCGACGGGCCCGAAGATACGGGTGCCGACGGGCGAACCATCGTTATTGATGACAACGCAGGCGTTCTCATCAAAGCGAATGTAGGAGCCATCCTTGCGGCGGATCTCCTTAACGGTGCGAACGACGACGCAACGGACAACGTCCTTCTTCTTGACGTTGGCGCCAGGGGTAGCCTCCTGGACAGCACCGATGAACACATCGCCGATGCCTGCATAACGACGCTTGGAACCGCCAAGCACCTTGATGCAGCGAATCTTGCGAGCGCCGGAGTTGTCGGCGACGTTCAGCATGGTTTGCATCTGAATCATGGTAGATGTTCCTCCGAACTAAGAACCGAAGAGAGGTGCGCAGCCTTTATGCGGCCCGTGGTATGCAAGCCAGGCATACGCACATCTTCGGAAACGTACAAGTCGTAAGAGCGACTGCTTATTTAGCGCGCTCGACGACCTCGATGAGGCGCCAACGCTTCATCTTGGACATAGGACGGGTCTCCATAACGCGGACGGTGTCGCCCACGCCAGCCGTGCACTCCTCGTCGTGAGCGTGCAGCTTCTTGGAGCTGGTCATCATCTTGCCGTACTTGGGGTGACGCTTGCGCTCGGTGATGGTGACAACAATGGTCTTGGCACCGGAGACGGAGGTAACGACACCCGTACGGACCTTACGCGAGTTACGCGAATCAGTCATGTTCTCTCCTTAGGTCCTACTCGGCGACAGCGGACTTCTCCGCTGCGATCTCGCGGGCGCGCTGCTCCGTGAGGACGCGAGCGATGTCCTTCTTCACGGTGTTGACGCGAGCGGTGTTGTCCAGCTGGCTGGTGGCCATCTGGAAACGAAGGTTAAAGAGCTCGGCGCGCATTTCCTTCAGCTTCTCAACGAGCTGAGCGTCCGAGAGCTCACGAATCTCTGCGGGCTTCATTAGTTCTCCTCCTTGGCGGCGGCGGCGTCCTCAGCAGCCCACTTGGCCTCGAGAGCGGCCTCCTCAGCCATCTCCTTCTCGATGCGCTGCTCAGCGTTCTTAGCAGCAACAATCTTGGTCTTGATGGGGAGCTTGTGCTGCGCAAGACGCAGAGCCTCGCGAGCGACCTCCTCGGGAACACCCTTGACCTCGAACATGATGCGGCCGGGCTTGACGACGGCCACCCACTCCTCGGGGTTACCCTTACCAGAACCCATGCGAGTCTCGGCAGGCTTCTTGGTGATGGGCTTATCGGGGAAGATCGTGATGTAGACACGACCGCCACGCTTCATGTAGCGGGTCATGGCAATACGAGCGGCCTCGATCTGACGGTTGGTGATCCAATGGGCCTCGAGAGCCTGGATACCAAACTCGCCGAAATGCAGCTCGGTATTACCCTTGGCCTGGCCCTTCATGGAGCCACGCTGCACCTTGCGGTGAAGAATACGCTTAGGGGCAAGCACTACTGACCCCTCCTCTCGGAGTTACGACGACGAGGACGGGAAGAGCCCTCGAGTGCAGGGTTGGGAACAGGCTGGCCCGGGAGCTTCTCGCCCAGGTAAATCCAGACCTTCACGCCGCAAGCGCCCATGGTGGTGCTGGCGACAGCCGTGCCGTAGTCGATCTTGGCACGGAGGGTGTGCAGAGGCACGCGACCCTCGCGGTACCACTCACGACGGCCCATCTCGGCACCGCCGAGACGACCGGAGCACTGGATACGGATGCCCTTAGCGCCGGCCTTGCGGGCGGACTGGACAGCCTTGCGCATAGCGCGACGGAAGGCAACGCGGCCCTCGAGCTGCTCGGCGATAGACTGAGCAACGAGGTTGGCGTCGAGCTCGGGGCGCTTGATCTCGACAACGTCGACGGAGAGCTGGCCCTTGGAGACGCCAGCGACCTTCTCGAGCTCGGTACGGAGGGTATCGATCTCGGCACCCTTCTTACCGATGACAACGCCGGGGCGAGCAGTGAGGATGATGACCTTCACCTTGTCGCCAGCGCGCTCGATCTCGACGCGGGAGACAGCTGCGCGGGAAAGACGCTTCTCGAGGTACTTACGAATCTCGAGATCGTTACCGAGGGTCTTAGCGTAATCCTTCTCTGCGAACCAGCGGGAGCGCCAGTTCTCGGTGATGCCAAGACGGAAGCCGGTGGGGTAGACTTTCTGACCCATACAGCTTTACGCCTCCTTTCGAGGAGCAACGACGACGGTGATGTGGGAAGTACGCTTCAGAATGCGAGAAGCGGAACCCTTGGCGCGGGGACGGATGCGCTTAAGCGTCGGACCCTCGTCAACATAGGCAGCGGCGACAACCAGGTTGTCGGCACGCAGACCGTTGTTGTTCTCGGCGTTCGCAACGGCGGAACGGAGAACCTTCTCGACATCCACGGCGACGGCGCGGTCGCAGAAGTGGAGGATGTCGAAGGCCTGAACGACAGGCTTGCGGCGGATCAGATCGACCACCAGGCGGGCCTTGCTGGGGGAAACACGCACGTACTTAGCGACGGCGCGAACCTCGGTGGCCTCAGTTTCAATAGACTTAGTTGCCATTTACGGTTAACCCCCTATTTGGCCTTGTGGCCACGGAACGTACGAGTCGGCGCGAACTCGCCGAGCTTGTGACCAACCATGGACTCGGTAACATACACGGGCACATGCTTGCGGCCGTCGTGGACGGCGATGGTGTGACCAACCATCTCGGGGAAGATGGTGGACGCGCGGGACCAGGTCTTCACGACGTCCTTCTTGCCAGCCTCGTTCATCGCGGTGATACGCGAGAGAAGGCGAGTCTCCACGAACGGGCCCTTTTTGAGACTTCTGCTCATAAGTGCTTTCTCCTAAAACTCGGTATCCGAAATTACTTCTTACGGCGACGAATGATGTGCTGGTTCGAGACCTTCTTCTTCTTGCGCGTACGAAGGCCCTTCGTCGGCTTACCCCAGGGGGTAACGGAGGGACGACCAGAGGTGTGGTTCTTGCCCTCGCCACCGCCGTGCGGGTGGTCGACAGGGTTCATGACGGTACCGCGGACGGTCGGGCGCACGTTCATGTGACGCTTACGGCCGGCCTTGCCGATGACGATGTTGGAGTGATCGGCGTTGCCGACCTCACCGACGGTGGCGCGGCAGGTAACGAGGATGCGGCGCATCTCGGAGGAAGGCATACGGACGATAGCGTACCTGTCTCTTATACACATCTCCGAGCCCACG
>USHF01000085.1 GCA_900554465.1 uncultured Collinsella sp. | reverse complement strand
CTCGGAGATGTGTATAAGAGACAGCTTAATGTGCTCTCCGTGCGAGCAGGACTGTCCGAGCAGGGAGTAAACATATGCTCCGCCACCCGGACAGGTCATCCTGCTAGCAGGTCGGATACTCACCCTCCCAGACGATGCGACGGTACTGATCCGGATCGGTGTCGCCCTCGGTGGAGAAGCAGAGCACGGAGCTCGTCTTGTCCAGGCCGATGAGCTCCTTGAGCTCGGCGTACTCGGGATCGAGCATGAGGGTCTCGACCAGGCCGGTGGTCACAGCGCCGGACTCGCCGGAGATGACACGAGGGTCGCCCTTCTCAGGAGCGCCCAGGGTACGCATGCCGCGAGCGGTGACCCAGTCGGGGCAGGACACGAAGGCGGTGGTGTGGTTGCGCAGGATATCCCAGCCCAGAATGTTGGGCTCGCCGCAGCACAGGCCGGCCATGATGGAGGGCATGTCGCCGTCCACGATGCGCGGATCGCCGTCGCCGGCGGCAGCGCCCTTGTACAGGCAGGCGGCAGGCGCGCACTCAGCCACGACGAAGGTGGGCGGGTTATCGGGATACAGGTTGGTGAAGTAGCCCACCACGGCGCCGGCGAGCGAACCCACGCCAGCCTGGACAAACACGTGCGTCGGGCGGTTGATGGCCATCTCGCGCAGCTGCTCGGCAGCCTCGGAAGCCATGGTGCCGTAACCCTCCATGATCCAAGACGGGATTTTCTCGTAGCCCTCCCAGGCGGTGTCCTGAACGATGACGCCGCGCTCGCAGGCGTCGGCCTCGGCGGCGGCCATGCGCACGCACTCGTCGTAGTTGACCTCTTCGATGGTCACCGTGGCGCCCTCGGCGGCGATGTTATCGAAGCGGGGCTTGGTGGAACCCTTGGGCATGTGCACGACGGCCTTCTGGCCCAGCTTGTTGGCAGCCCATGCCACGCCGCGGCCATGGTTGCCGTCGGTGGCGGTAAAGAAGGTGGCCTGGCCAAAGTCCTTGGCAAGCTGATCGGAGGTCAGGTAATCGAAGGTGCACTCGGCAACGTCCTTGCCGGTCTCGTCGGCAATGTAGTTGGCCATGGCAAACGAACCGCCCAGAACCTTAAAGGCGTTGAGGCCAAAGCGATAGCTCTCGTCCTTAACGCACAGGTTGGACAGGCCCAGGCGCGCGGCCTGGCCATCCAGGCGGGCAAGCGGAGTGACGGTGTACTGGGGGAACGACTGGTGGAAGGCACGGGCCTTCTTCACGTGGTCGAGGCTCATGATTCCCAAGTGCTTGTCATCGCTCTTGGGCATCGTGTTGCCCGCCCACTGGATCTTATCGGCCATACGGTGAACTCCTTAAGTCCTCTCTTGCCGGCCCCCGCATACGCGTTTCAGCCCGATCCCATTCACACGGCTGAACTTTTATGTGGATGCCAAACAAAAAGTTTGTTAGCACTGTTCTATCACACTTTTTGATTGGAAAACCTAACAAATTGTTTGTTGCCGTAATCGGTACCTTTTCGCCGCCGAACGGTCACCAATTAGCCTGTCTATGTATTTGTTTGCGAACAGGTGTGGTTTATGGCAAAGTGTGCCCAAACTAATTTTTAGGAAGGCACCCATGACCCCCGCACAGATTGAGTTTTACAAGCGCCTCGCACACGGTCTGGCGCTCCAATTTGGTCCCAACTGCGAAGTCGTCGTCCACGATCTGGAGACCGAGGATGTGGACCACTCCATCGTAGTGATCGAAAACGGCCACGTCAGCGGGCGCAAACTGGGCGACGGCCCCAGCCATATTGTGTTTGAGTCCATGCACGAGGGCACCGCCGACGTGCACGACCGCGAGCCATACCTCACCAAAACCACTGATGGCAAGCTGCTCAAGTCCTCGACCATCTTTATCCGCAACGATGAGGGCAAACCCGTCGGCATTTTGGGCATCAACTTTGACATTACGCTTATGAAGGCTTTTGAGCGTTCGCTCGACGCCTTTACCGGCACCGGCGGCACGGGCTATACCGAGCCCGAGCCCATTACCAAGAACATCGGCGACCTGCTCGAGGACCTGCTGCACGAGTGCGAGCAGTTTGTGGGCAAGCCCGCGGCACTCATGACCAAAGACGAGCGCATTCGTGCCATTGGCTACCTCGACCGTCGCGGCGCCTTCCTCATTTCCAAGTCGAGCGAGCGCGCCTGCGAGTTCTTTGGCATCTCCAAGTACAGCTTCTATAGCTACCTCAATGAGGCCAAGGCGGCGGCCGGCGACAAGTAGGCACTCGCCTGGATTGCCCCTCCCCTTTTGGGTGCGAGTTCTGGAAAGCACGAATCCAAGACCGGGCCGCTTGGGAAGTTCCATATAATCGATGTCATTAGTATTTCGAAAGGATGGAACAGAATGGCGTTGAGCAAGGCATCATGCACCGGTCGCGGATTGATTCCGGCAATTGGTGGACATGTGCACCGCATGTTCGATGAGGGTGAAGACGACCTGTTTTCGCTAAGCCTTGACGACGTGATGGATGATCGCCCGTGGACCGCCGACGAACTCATGGGCGGCGGGGCTCGCCCGTCAAGCCCCGATCCCACACTTGCGCCTAAGCCCGCATCTGCGCCGACTCCTGCGCAGTCGCCCGTTTCGACGCCCGCGCCTACGCCCGCACCCACTTCGGCGTCTACGCCCGCTCCCCGCCCCGCAAGCGACCCGTCCGAGACGGCGGCATTTCTCGCTGCAGCGACGCAGGGCAAATCGGCCGACAGCACCGTTATGTACAGCGCCCAGCAGTTGCCTGTTCCTGCGGCACGCAAGCCTCCGGTCGCAAGGCTCGATGAGCCCGTTGCCCATCAGGTTGCCTACGATTCCTGGGCTGCAGCCGATCTGGATGAGACCTCTACCGGCATGCCGGCGCTCGACGTTCCAGTTAATCCGCTTTTTGCCGCCAACACGAGCGCCGCGGACTATGAGGGCGGTGCGGCATATTCCGATTATTCCGATGGCTATGCTGGCACCAGTCGCATCGAGACCGAGGATTATGGCACCGCACCGAGCGATTATCTCAACGATCCGTACGCTGCCACGCGTGCACCGGAATATGACCCGGAGGCCGCGTCCGCACCGGCGTACACCAAAAGCACGGGCGAAGAACGCTTCGCCGATTATTACGCCGAGGAAAAGGCACTGCGTTTCTCGGAATTTCCGCAGGCAGTCAAGATTGCCTTTCTCGCCATTGTCATTGCCCTGTTCGGCGTCATTGCGTTTGAGGGATTCCAGCTGTTCCGCGGCCCCACCCAAGCGGAGTCGGAGACCCAGCAAAAAGAGGACGATAACCAGTACCTGGACATCAACACCCTCAAGGGCGACCCCAACGACGGGGACGACGAGTAGCGAGGGCTGAAGGCAGCCGCAGGATCCCGCATCCAGCGCCGGCTTCTAAGTGCTGTTTTGTCATCCAGCCACACTTTTCCGGATAATTTGCCCATCGAATTTGACACTTTTCCGGATTTTATACTCTGTCCCTCCAGATGCGCTTTACGGTGCAGGCGTTGGAAGAAGGGCCATGTGCCGCTGGCGGCCCACATGTTCTGCAGATCAAGCTGCTCGGAGACGACTCGCGCGAGCCGTCCAGCTGGAAGCTCTTTGCCGACGGCGCGTGCGTTGCGGACGGATCCGGCGCCTTTGCCCGCGAGTGCTTCTGCGAGGGCGCCGAGGTGTTTCTGGACCTGTGCCGCGACGCCGTACGCGTGACCGAGCTGTACCAGTGGAGCCAGAGGGAGTACGAGCTGCTGAGTGCGGCCCGCAGGATCGTAAGGGTGTAGACGGGCGAACGAGCCATCGACGATTTTGAGCTGGCAAGGGCCGGGAACTAGATTCCCGGCCTTCAACCTAGCACTGCTTTATGAGATCGAGCACCGCAGGAATGTCATCGGCATTCCGAAGCGCAACGTAAGTGGGTAAGCCCGGGCCAAATCCACCCTGCGTACGCTTGTCCTGGCACATGTCCTCTGGATCCGTTAGATCATCCACGCTCTTTGCCAAGCCAACGGCAATCCAACCACCGTTGCTGGTCCTGCCTTCTAGCACGGCATGCAGTTTTCGCTTGCCCGACCTGAAGCCTACATAGTACTTAGCTATGTAGGACTCCCACGAAGGGTTACCACTCAGAACGGACTCGTTACCACTCAGAACGGACTCGCGCGCCTCATCGAAAAGCTTCTGATTGAGCCCACCTTCGGCAAAAGTGGGGTGGTTCTCCTGCAGAGTCCAGACAGGAGCCTCGTCAGACTCCCCACGAGAAGGACGGTACTTGTCGACGACGTCTGCCGGAAGGTCGGGATACTTCCATATCTCGCACGCTTCTTTCGCCAGCTCGTCCGCGCGCTGCCCAATCTCTTCCTCACCCCATTTTTCATGCGAGACAATCGATTTGTTTAGGTAGAGCGGGCTGCACTTAAATCCGACGTCAGGCAGATTGAGCTTGTCCGAGAACGACCGGTTTGAGTACTCCTGGTTGTAGCCCGTCAGCGTAAGATTTCCCAAGTTGTTGCACAGCCTGTCGTGGACGTCTTCCCAGTTCTCACCAAGCGATTCCTTCCAGCCGTGCTCATCATCGATCGTCTGGGGCATGATGTGCTCGATCTGGTAATCGTCGGCTGAGATGGACTCCTTCGGGTGGTGCCAGTTCTCCATGCGTTCCAGGTAATAGCGCTTTTTAGAGAAGCGGTTGTAGCAGTCACGCGTCTTAAACTCCTCGACAAAATGCTCGTCTGTCGGAAAGTATGCGGTCATACCGCTGCTGTGGATAAGGAGCATCGCCGTAACGTACTCCTCGATATCGCCCTGCTGCTCGAGATTGCGATACATGCCGGCAAAGAAATTATTTAGGCCCGTGGTAAGTCTGCCGCAAACCGCTCGCCTGAACAGAAACGACTCGATAGTCTCGCAGATACGTAAAAACGCATTGCGGTCTAGTCCATTCCCCTCGTAAACCGAATAAAGCAACATTAAAAGGGGCCTTATCTGCTTCACGTCGAGGCTTACGATTCTGCCGAACACTCGGCGCAGTCCGTCGTCCTTCTCCTTACCAAGGAACAGACTGGCGTATCTATGTGCATACCCGCGCAGCTCCTTAAGCAGGCCCTCGGTGTCACCATCGTAGTCGTCGGCGAAATAGCGCTTAAACTCGTAGTAGGCCTCGTTCTCCTTCGGCATCCTATTGGGAACTTTAAGCCACAGCCAGTACCAGATAAATGCATTGAACTCGTCCTCGCCGCCTTTTCCGAACAGGCGCTCGAGCGGGTGCCAGTAACCCTCGTAAAGCTTGGTCTGCTCGTCATTGGGAAGCGACATTAGAACGTAGTTACGGATGAGGTCAATGGGCGTGAGCGGCTTGCCCTTGGAGTTCATGGACTCAAATATGAGCTGGGCATTATCAACGCCAGCGGTGAGCTTAGTGTCGATGACCTGCACGCGGTTTAGCCCCGCCCAAAGCCTTGCCGGGTCAAATGATTTACCACGCATCTTCTCGCGGAAGAACGCATGGTTCTCGACAATCCGATCCGATTTTTCATCTGGCACGGGAGTCCCAGACACGATGGAGAACAGCGTCTCTTTATCGTCCTGCGAGAGCACCAGCTTGTAGCGTGCCAGACCGTTGTAGTCGTCATCGTTAAAGAGGTAATTTTTCCTCAGCGCCGAGATTTTGAGGTCGCCAAGGAAGCCAGCCTTGTCGGGGTTGCTCTCCAAATAGTCAGCCAAAGCTGCAATCATCAACGAAAACGTCGTCATGCGCTGCTGTCCGTCAATCAGAAGCACGCGCGAAATGCTCGTGGCAGAGCTCTCGGACTCGGGGATATAAAGCATTGACCCCACGAAGTGCGATACGCCATCACGACCCGCTCGCATGACGTCATCCCAAAGCACCTCGCACTCTTTTACACTCCACGAGTAAACTCGCTGGTACACGGGAATGACAAACTGCATCTTCGCCACGCCCATAAGGTCGAGCAGATTCGCCTCGGTTGCTTTCATTTACGCTTGTCCCCTTTCTTGTTTACGCCGCTTGCGGTCAGTCCCCCACTGAACGAAAGACGCTAAAGACCAGAGCATCGAAGCGCTGGAGCAACCGGGATGCTCGTCTCACTAGATTATACAACGCTTGTCGCGAATACAGTTGAAAGCCAATCCGGTTCCGATGGCTCCCCCTATGAGAAGAAGGTGGATGCCAAGGGTCGCGTGACTAGCGATAAGTGCATCGCGAACGAAGTGCCGTTTGAGGAGCTGCCCGAGGGGTGGGCTTGGGCAAGGCTGGAAACCGTATATAACTTCATTGATTACAGGGGTAAAACACCTCACAAATCACCTTCAGGTGTTCGACTAATGACTGCGAGCAACATTCGCCAAGGCTATATTGATTACACACGCGAGGAGTATATTTCAGAAGACGAATATGCAACACGCTTGTCTCGCGGAGAGACCCACCGTGGCGATTTGCTGTTTACAACCGAAGCCCCGATGGGGTATTGCGCGATATGCGAAATGAAACGTTGCAGCTGTGGACAGCGTGTCATTACCCTTCAGAATTACGGCACAGTTGGTCCAGACAATGCCCTGTTCTGCCAAATAATTCTATCTCCACTGTTCCAAATTCAAGTTAAGGATCATGCCTCGGGGACGACCGCAAAAGGAATCAAAGCAGCAGTGCTAAAAGAGCTATTTCTTCCGATTCCGCCTCTCGCCGAGCAGCGCCGCATCGTCGAGCGGGTGAACGAGCTCATGCC
>USHF01000084.1 GCA_900554465.1 uncultured Collinsella sp. | reverse complement strand
GTTTGGCTCCAACGGCATCATCGCCGCTGCCATCGCGCTGCCGAGCTCCGATATCGTACTGTTGCGCACGTTTTTGGGCGCTCTCACCCTTGCCGCCATCCTCTTCATAACCAAGCGCCATAACCTGCAGGCTCCGTCTCGCCCCCGCGAGGCCGCAGCGCTCATCGTCTCGGGCGCCGCGCTGGGCGCCAGCTGGATTTTCCTGTTCCGCGCCTATCAGACGATCGGCGTTGGTATCTCCTCGCTGTTGTATTACTGTGGCCCCATCATCGTTATGGCCCTCTCCCCGCTCATTTTTGGCGAAAAGCTGACCGGCAGCAAAATCGCCGGCTTTATCGCCGTCGCCTGCGGTGCTTTTCTCATTGCGGCACAAGGTCTAGGCGGCAATATGCCCATTGCGGGTATTGTCTGCGGCATCGTCTCGGCCTTCTGCTACGCATTGATGGTCATCGCTAGCAAGGGTGCGCCACACATCGAAGGCCTCGAGAACTCCACGCTCCAGGTGAGCGCCGCCTTTGTGACCGCGCTGGCCCTCACACTTATCACGCAGGACGCTCCCTCATTCCTGTCCGCCGGCGTCGCCGCCAGTATTGATTGGCGCGCCGTCGCTATGCTCGGCGTCGTCAACACCGGCATTGGTTGCCTGCTCTACTTTAGCGCCGTCGCCAAGCTGCCCGTCCAGACCGTCGCCGTCGTCGGCTACCTCGAGCCGCTTTCGGCGGTCGTGTTCTCGGCCGCCCTTTTGGGTGAAGCCATAACACCGGTCCGCCTGATGGGCGCCGCGCTTATCATCGGCGGCGCGCTCTTTTGCGAACTCGCCGGCAAACGCGCAAACGCCAAGGCTGGCATCGCCCAGATAGCACGTGCTTAAAAGCCCCTGCTTTGAAATGCTACCTGCGTAGATAAATAATCAGCAGCTGAGGATTATTGTCTAAAATAACCCGATGTGCCAAACTGCTCTTGTATGTATAAAGACGGCATAAAGTTTTTTGTCCTAGACAGATAACCGGATGTCTAAGGGAGTCCTCGTGGCACACAACAAACTGGAGGCAAACCTCCAAGACCAGCGCGGGCAAGGCGGGCACGGAGCCATCCCCCTCTCCGCTGGCATGCTGCTCGTAACGCTCGGCGTCGTCTATGGCGACATCGGCACGAGCCCTATGTACACCATGAAATCAATCGTCGCCAACAACGGCGGCATCGGTACCGTCAGCGAGGACATGATCCTGGGCGCGCTTTCGCTCGTCATCTGGACCATGACGCTCGTGACCACGGTCAAGTACGTGGTAATCGCCATGAAGGCCGACAACCACAACGAAGGCGGCATCTTCGCCCTGTTCAGCCTCGTACGCAAGGTGGCACCATGGCTGATTCTGCCCGCCATGATCGGCGGCGCGGCGCTGCTCGCCGACGGCATCCTCACCCCCGCCGTCACGGTCACCACAGCCATCGAGGGTCTACGCACCATCGAATGGGGCCATGCGCTGCTGGGCGACGGCCAGACCAACGTCATCATCATCACCATCATCATTATCTGCGGCCTATTTGCCATGCAGCGCGCCGGCACCTCGTCAATCGGCAAGCTGTTCGGCCCGCTCATGACGCTGTGGTTCCTGTTCCTGGCAGGCGCCGGTCTGTTCAACATGCTCGGCAACCTGTCCATCTTGCGCGCGCTCAACCCCATCCGCGGCATTATGTTCCTGTTCTCGCCCATCAACCATTCGGGCATTATGGTGCTCGGCTTTGTCTTCCTGTCGACAACCGGTGCCGAGGCACTCTACTCGGACATGGGCCACGTGGGCAAGGCAAACATCTATGCATCCTGGCCATTTGTTAAGGCGGCCCTTATCCTCAACTATCTGGGTCAGGGAGCTTGGCTACTCGCCAATAACTCCAACCCCCAGATGCTCGCGATGGATATCGTCAACCCGTTCTATATGATGCTCCCCGAGCCCCTGCGCCCCTTTGCCATCGTGCTTTCGGCCGTGGCGGCCATCATCGCCTCACAGGCGCTCATCACCGGCTCGTTCTCGCTGGTATCCGAGGCAACGCGCCTCAACCTTATGCCGCACCTGCGCATCCACTACCCCAGCGACACCAAGGGCCAGCTCTATATTCCACTCGTCAATAACATCATGTGGGTCGGCTGCATCTTCATCGTGCTGCTGTTCCAAAACTCCGAGCGCATGGAGAGTGCCTACGGCCTCGCCATTACCGTGACCATGCTTATGACCACCACGCTTTTGACGAGCTATATCGCCGGCATTCTCAAGCACAAGCTGGGCGCCTGCGTCTTCGCCCTGCTCTTCGGCGCCATTGAGCTGTGCTTTTTCGCCTCGTGCCTCACCATGTTCTTTGACGGCGGCTATGTGATGATCTTCTTGGCCGCACTGCTGTTTGGCCTTATGTATGTGTGGCGTCGCGGCACCGCCATCGAGCGCACGCAGACGATCCTGCTGCCCGTCTCCAAGTACATCGACCAGCTCAATCGCCTGCGCAATGACGAGACCTATCCCGTGCTCGCCGACAATCTGGTATTTCTCACCAACAGCCCCGACCCGCTCACACTCGACCGCGACGTGCTCTATTCCATCCTGGACAAGCACCCCAAGCGCGCCAAGGCATATTGGTTCATCAACGTGCACGTTACCGACGAACCCTATACGCACGAGTATTCCGTCGAGACCTTTGGCACGGACTTTTTGTTCCGCGTGCGCCTGGACCTGGGCTTTAAGGTCAACCAGCGCGTCAACGCCTATCTGCGTCAGATCGTCGGCGACCTGATGGCATCGGGCGAGCTGCCGCCGCAACATCACACCTACTCCATCTACGAGACGCGCGGCAACGTAGGTGACTTCCGCTTTTGCATGCTGCGCAAGATGCTTGCCCCCGAAACGGACATCAACCGCAATGACCACCGCGTGATGGCCATCAAGTACGCCGTCCGCCGCGCCTGCGGAAGCCCGGCACGCTGGTACGGTCTCGAGAACGCGGCCATCATCATTGAGTACGTACCGCTCTTTGCTCGCATGCGCCCGGCCGTCAAACTTGTGCGCACCCAGGTGCCGCTCGAGGTTCAGATCGAAGAGGCCGAGGAAATGGAGGTCGACATCTTCTCGGACGACTTGGTCAACGGCAACGAGGCCGGCAAGAGCATGAACGTCGATCCCACCGAGCTGCTCGAGAGCGTCGCCGATACGCCCGAACAGCAACTCGACGGACTCGAGAGCAACCAGTTCAACGACGCCAACTTCTAACACGCCACCAGCCATTGGCGACAACGGCCTCGCATCTCATAAGAGGTGCGAGGCCGTTTTATGTCGCAACGAACCAGTGAGCTACGAACGGCGCGGCTCGGGAACCACGAGCCTATCGGGGCTCGCGCCCTCGGCATCCATCAGGCTCACGTAGCGAATCGACGGATCCCCATACATCGCGTAGTAATAATTGCCCGTGCGCGCGCTAAAGCATCCGGTGTAGATAGTCTTCTCGAACTTGCCATCGCCCATCCTGGACGCTCCCTCGATCATCACCACGCCCTCGAGTGAACGGAACATGCGGACGACGTTTTCGGTCTCGCTCTCCTTTTGCGGGTAATTGGCATTGAGGTACGCCGCCTTTACAAAACGGCTCGGCGAATAGCAGTCACCCGGAATACCGCGCATGCCGGCACCCGCGCCATAGGGCTTGAGCTCGGCGCCACGCCATGTCGCCGTCTGCGGAAAATCGCTTGTGGCCGTGATATAGGTGCGCAGGTTTTCCATGTGCCACGGGAAGGTCGGCTGGTTGGCAAGGGTGTCGACCGGATCGTCGTATACATGCAGGCCGTCAGCCATCATCTCGACCACGATGCTGCGCTGGCTGTCGCCGATAATCCAATGGAGCAGCGACACGCCCAGCCCCTCTCCGGCAGATTTGGCGACAATCACCGTGTCGCGCAGCGCGGCCTCGACCTCATCGACCGTCGAGAACGTCGCTGCCACCCACAGGGGAAACTCATAGGCCGCGATATTGTTCTTGCCGTCGACAGGGCCCTCGGCATACTCGGCATAGCCGGGAAAGTTGAGCCCCGCCACAGCCAGACCCGCATCGTTACCACAGTCGAAAAACATGGGATAGTTCTTGTAATCGATGCACATGCCGATTACCGCGTGTGCCGCCGACGCATCGTCGATAAACGAATACGGAATGTGGAACCCGCGCGGCATCACGCGAACCTGTTGGCCGTAGTCAAAGCTCCAGTCGAGGTTGCGGCCCAGATACATGTGGCCAGAATTATCGGTAAATCGAATGCTCGTGCACATAGCGCCTCCTAGCTTTACGGTCCTGCTAAGGTTATTGTCACCAAACAAAAAGGCGCTAAACACAAAAGCCCGGACATGACAACAATGTCACGCCCGGACCAAAAGAGACGAAGTGCGGTGCTTTGGTCCCCTTAGACCAACTTTCCAAGACAGTGGTCGATCATATGCTGGACCATCTGCGCCTCGAAGCCCACAAAGTCCTGCTTGCGCTCGCGCATCTTGCCATCGACGATCTGGTCAAAGGCAACCTTGCACTTGATATAGCGCGTGGACTTGGTGACTTCCTCGTGCGTCAGGCAGCTCTCCTCCATCTTGCTGGCGCCCAGGCCAAACACCAGACGGGGGTTGTAGAGCACGTGGGGCTCGCCGGCGTCGTCCAGGTAGACGCAGACCTTCTTGGTAACGCCGATCTGGTTGGCGGCCAAGCAGCCGGCATCATCGAGCGACTTGATGGTATCGATCAGGTCCTGAGCAACCGACTCGTCCTCGACGGTCGCAACCTCGCAACGCTGGGACAGGATAGCCTCGTCGTGGCAAAGCTCTTTAATCATACGTTCCTCCATAGGGGTCGTTGTAACCGCTTAAGTATACGGTACCCACACATTTTCATGCGATAAATACCGTCCGTCTGTTACAAAGCGCCGAACATCAACATGCGAGGAACAGCAAGGTTGTAAAGGCGATATAGTAAATGAGTTCGTGTCAATCGGCCTAAACTCGGGGCCGAACAAGGAAAGGGTATGCATGGACGAACTTTTTCACGTCAGTGAGCGCAAGTCCACAATCGGGACCGAACTTCGCGCTGGACTGACAACATTCCTGGCGATGGCCTACATCATCGCCGTCAACCCCGCAGTGCTCTCGGGCGCTGGCATTGATGCGGGAGCGCTCGCCTGCGCCACCTGCCTGGGCGCCGGCATCATGACCATCTGCATGGGCATCTTCGCAAACCGCCCGCTCGCCTGCGCTTCAGGCCTGGGCATCAACGCCATGATCGCGGGCATCACCACCACCATGTGCGGCGGTGACTGGCACGTCGCCATGAGCGTTATCTTCCTCGAGGGTATCGTCATCTTGCTGCTCGTCCTTTGCGGCCTGCGCGAGGCCATCATGGACGCCATCCCCGTGGTCCTGCGCCACGCCATCTCGGTGGGTCTGGGCCTGTTTATCGCCATGATCGGCCTGTGCGACGCCGGCATCATCACCGCTGGCGCCGGTACGCTCGTCGGCCTGGGCGACATCGCCTCCCCCACCTTTATCGTCGGCATCATCTCCATCGTCGTGACGGTTGCCCTGGCTTCCCGCAACGTGCCGGGCTCGCTGCTCATCGGCATCATCGTCGCCGTTATCGCCGGAATCCCGCTGGGCGTCACCCATGCGCCCGAGGGCCTCATCGCACCGCTCGACTTCTCGACCTTCGGCGCCCCGTTTGCCAGCACTGCCGACGGCAACCTTGCCATCGTGAAGGTCCTGACCGACCCGATGCTGCTCGTCGTTGCCTTCTCGCTGCTCATGAGCGACTTCTTCGACACCATGGGCACCGCGATGGCCATCGCCAAGCAGGGCGAGTTCTTGACCGAGGACGGCAATGTCGAGGACATCCGTCCCATCCTGGTCGTCGACTCCGTGGCCGCTGCTGCCGGTGGCTTTATGGGCGTCTCCTCCATCACCACCTTCGTCGAGTCCACCTCTGGCGCTGCCGACGGTGGCCGCACGGGCCTCACCTCCGTCACCACCGGCGTGCTGTTCATTCTCGCCGCGTTCTTCTCCCCCATCGTCACCATCGTTTCCAGCGCCGCCACCTGCGGTGCTCTGGTCTACGTCGGCTACCTCATGATGAGCGAGGCCTCCGAGATCGACTGGTCCGACGTGTCGCAGGGCTTCCCGGCGTTCATGATTGTCGCCGGCGTGCCCTTCACCTACTCCATCTCTGCCGGCATTGGTCTGGGCTTTATCGCCTACGTGGTCGTCGCGCTCTTTAAGGGCGAGGCATCCAAGATCAAGCCGCTCATGTGGATCGCAGCCCTTGCCTTCCTCGTCTACTTCTTTGTAGCGTAGGCGCAAGATTCGCAATACCAAACAGCAAAGCGCGGAGTCGCATCGAGCGGCTCCGCGCTTTGCTTTTAAAGCCAGGCGCCACACGGACGCGCGATGTATTGCTTCGCAAGTTTTGGACGTTTTGCTCTCCAAACGGCACTACCGCCGGCTACATCCTGCAGATATGCTGGGCGTAATCGCATAGGCCCTATGAGGATGGGAGTAACCATGGCCGCCTTGTTCACGACCCCCAAGCGCAATGACAAAACCTCTGGAGCCCATTTTGTCGAGCCCGACGTGCGCCGTCGCACGCTGCTCGCACACGGCAGCTGGCGCCGCGTGACACGCCGCATCGTTGTAGGCGCCGTATGCGCGCTCACGGTAAGTTCGCTGCTCATGCCGAGCGTCTCGCTCGCGGCCG
>USHF01000083.1 GCA_900554465.1 uncultured Collinsella sp. | reverse complement strand
ATGCGACACTGAATGTGTCCATCCTCGCAGTATCCGGTTCTCAAGGTGCACGCCTTGCGGTCCATCCGGTTCGACCGGGCCGCGCGGCAAGGAGATATATTGCCAGACCGGAGGGCCCCCGGGGGCGGGAATCTGAGCGCACACATTTCCTACACAACTATGCCTCTGACTGACGTTTGCCAGTCGTTTGCTACCGCTCGCCGAGCACATCTTTATATAGAGAGGCCCCTTGGCTACAGCCGATATGCACCCCTGGCCAAAGCGCAGCCGGCATCCAGCAGCTCATCACGCTCCTCCACCGAAAAGCCCTCGGCGTACACGCGCACCACCGGTTCGGTCCCGCTGGGACGGATCAGCAGCCAGGTGTCATCTTCAAATGCCAGACGCAAGCCATCCATATGACTTACGCTCTGCGGTACCTTGCCGCATATCGACTTGGGATTCACTCCGGGAAGCAGCGTGCGCAACGTCTCGGCATCCTCGGCCTCAAGGCGCAAATCTCGACGTCCGTAACTCGTCTTGCCAAAGCTCGCCTCGAGCTGATCGATAAGCACGCCCAAGGGCGCGCCGGTCTTGGCCATGAGCTCGCACAAAATCAGGCAGGCAAGGATGCCGTCGCGCTCGGGCATGTGCGCGGCGATACCGATACCACCGGCCTCTTCACCGCCCACGAGAACGCCGCCCTTCTTCATCTCGGCGGCTATATATTTAAAACCGACGGGCTTGATGACCACGCGGCAGCCGAGCGCCTCGGCAATGCGACGCACAAGCGTGGAGCATGAAAGGTTGACGACGACGCGTCCCTTCAGATCGCGATACTGGACCAAATCGCCCAAAACGAGCGCCATGATCTGATGTGGATGTATATATCTGCCGCGCTCATCAACCGCGCCGATACGATCGGCGTCGCCATCAGTCACCAGACCGGCGCACGCCCCGTCTTCGACAACTGCGCGCTCACAAGCATCCACCCACGGCTCGACCGGGTCGGGGCAGATATCTCCCCTATCGGTCGTCTCGTCGGCGTGAATCTCGTGGACTTCGACGCCAATCTCTCGAAGCAAGTCGGCAAGATATCCCTGCGCAGCTCCGCCCATGGGGTCAACCACCACACGCATATGCGCGGCGCGAATGGCATCCGCGTCGACAAACGATGCCACCGCTCGCATATAGTCGGGAATGATATCTGCCGTGCGGTATTGCCCCTCAAGCCCCAGCGGCTCGGCGGCCATCGTCTCCTCGAGCTCTTCGATGACATCCTGGTTGGCCGTCGAGCCATCACCCATCCGCAGCTTGAGGCATAGATAGCCCTGCGGATGATGTGAGCCCGTCACCATAAGCGCGCCGCATGCCTCGCCGTCATACGCAGCCGCCCACGTAAGAGCGGGAGTCGGCACCGGTCGAGACACGAGCACGGCATCGAGCCCGTGGGCGGCAATCACGCCCGCCGCGAGCTCGGCGAACTCGCGCGCTTGCGGCCGAGTATCAAATCCTACATATACCGTTTTACCGGGATTCGTCTTTTGCCATAGCCTGCCGATAGCATCAGTGACACGAGCGACGTTGTTGATAGTAAAGTCTCCGTCGACGCGAGCTCGCCAACCGTCAGTTCCAAAGTGAATTATCGCGCACACGCGCAGACACCTCGCAGTGTTTGGATCATGGTACGCATGAGGTATACCCGCAACGGGCATCCGGCAAGCCGCCGGCACGCTCGTTCACCGTTTAGGCAAAAGCGTCGAGGTGCGCACCGCCAACAAAAAACCGCCCCAGCGGGGGCGGTGATTCGATACTCCCATTTTCGGGTTCTATATATTGAGCGCATCTGCCATAGCGGCTGTCGTAACCGCCGTGGTTCCGCAGCAGCTGCCTACCATTGCGGCGCCCGCCCGCTTCCACTCGACGCATGCGCGAGCGAAGGCTTCGGGGTCCTCATGCCACACGGGACCATCCTGTGTCTGAACCGGATTTCCCGCGTTGGGACGCACCGTGACGGGAGTAGTCGCCGATGCAACCATCCTGGACACCGCCGCGTTCGCGGCCGCAAGCGAACAGCAATTAACACCAACCGAGTTTGCGCCGTGTTTTTCGGCGTACAAAACGGCTGCCTCGATGTTGAGGCCATCGCCCAACAGGTCGCCTTTATCGTCAACGACAAAACTCACCAGGACAGGCATACCGTCGGCGGCATCTCGGGCGCCGGCAAGCATGGGCTGCAAATTACGGATAGACGTCACCGTCTCGATCAGCAGACCGTCAACACCAGCATTGAGCAAGGCGTGCGCTTGTTCGCGCGCAATGCCTCGGATTTCACGATACTCGGCAGAGTCCTCGGCAAACCACTCAATACAAATCGGGCCCATCGAGCCCAGCAGCAGCTGTGGGTGCGCCTGGCGAGCATCGTCGACGGCCCCGCGATTGACCTCCGCCACGGACGGCGCAATCTGGTCGTGCTTGAGGGCATAGCTTGATGCCTGAAAGGTGTTGGTAATGAGCACCTGCGCGCCGGCGGCGACATACAAGCGATGGATACGAGAAACGGTCTGCGGCTCTGCCAGATTCCAAAACGCCGGTGGAATGTCGGCGGCATCGTACTCACTCAACAGAACACTGCCCATGGGGCCCTGCGCCAACAAGGTCTCGCTCGACAAGCGGCGCGTAAGTTCCTCGGCACCAAAGCGGTTGTAATAACTCGTATCCATATATATCCCGCTATTCCTCGACGCTGATTCCCTGCTTTTCGAGATAGGCGAGCCAGCGGTTCATCGTGTCCTCGGATAGAGCATGCTCCATCATGCAGGCCTCGGAATCGGCTCGCTCAAATTCGACACCGAGCTCCTGAACCAAAAACGTGCGGACCAGACGATGGCGATACCAGATAGCCGAGCCGACCTCGCGCCCACGGTCAGTCAGGATAACTTTGCCGTAGTGAGACTGTTCGACAAGTTCAGATGCCTTGAGAGCCGAAACCGCCTTGTTGACCGATGCCTTCGAGACGCCAAGGCGCTGTGCGATATCGACCGACCGCACGCCGCCGGTCTCCCCATCTTCGCTTTCGATGCGAACCATGCACTCCAAGTAGTCTTCGTTCGCCACCGTTAGATGTAGCTCGCGCGAGCTATTTGTCGTATCCATGAACATCCGTCCCTTCTGCACTCAATGGCTGATTCTACCCCATCCAAGCGTCGCGGTATGCCGCGGCATACCGTGCTAGAGTTCTTGTTGCACACGACGACCAAGATTGGAGCGATCTTTATGGAAAACACCACCACGGACCCCGACGTCCTCGAGCGTTTTTTGCGCTATGTCCAGATCAACACGCAGTCCGAGGATGCCAACTGCGACCAGGTGCCGTCGAGCACCGTACAGTTCGACCTTGCCAACGTGCTTGCCGAAGAACTGCGCGAGCTGGGTGCAACCGATGCCCATGTAACCGAAAACGCCTATGTCTGCGCGCACATTCCCGCTAGCGCCGGTTCCGAGAATAAGCCCGCCCTGGGCCTGATCGCGCACCTCGATACCACCGAGGTCGCGCCGGGCGCCGGCGTAGCGCCGCACATCGTGCACTACGATGGCGGCGATCTGGTTTGCGGCATCGTCGACGGCAAGCCCGTGTCCATGAGCACCGCCAAACTTCCTGCCCTCAACAACCTGGTGGGTGAGGACCTTGTCTGCACCGACGGAACTACGCTGCTGGGCGCCGACGACAAGGCGGGTGTCGCCGAAATCATGGCGCTTGTCGCACACATCGCGCAGGATCCCTCCCTGCCCCATCCCGCGCTCGGCATTTGCTTCTGCCCGGACGAGGAAATCGGTCACGGTGCCGAGCTGTTGGATATCGAGGCCTTCGGCTGCAAGTACGCTTACACGGTCGACGGCGGTCCGGTTGGCGAGCTTGAGTGGGAGTGCTTCAACGCCGCCGAGGCAACCGTTCGCTTTGAGGGCCAGTCCATTCACCCCGGCGACGCCAAGGGGCGCATGGTCAACGCGGGCAACCTGTTCTGCGACTTCAACGCCCTGCTCCCCTACGAGCAGCGCCCGGAATACACCGAGGGCTACGAGGGCTTCTATCACCTTGAGGGCGTCTCGGCAACGGTCGACCATGCCACGGCGCGCTATATCGTCCGTGATCACGATGCCGCCAAGTTCCAGCGGAAACTCGAGCTGATGAATGCCGCCGCCGCACTGCTCAACCAGCGACTGGGCGAGGAGTGCGTAACGGTCGAGATTAAGCAGCAGTATCGAAATATGGCCGAGATCGTTCGTGACTATCCCGAGCTTATTGATGTTGCCAAGGAAGCCTACCTTGCCTGCGGCGTTGAGCCCCAAGTACTGCCGATTCGCGGCGGCACCGACGGCGCACAGCTGTCGTTCCGCGGCCTGCCCTGCCCCAACCTCTCGACAGGCGGCTACTGTTACCACGGCGTCAACGAGTTTGTCCCGGTCAGCTCGCTCGTCAAGATGACCGACGTCCTGCAGGAGCTCGTCGCCCGTTTCGCATAAGACTGGCTGCATGAGCCCAAGAGACGAATCGCCCCGTCCTCACCAGAGAACGGGGCAATTTTTTGCTGCAATGAGGACAGGTTGACGCGCGCCAGCCTCTTGACGCAAGGTATGTCCCAAACTGCCGGCACATAAGGAACGTCCCCAAGAGCCAAGTGTTCCGGCAACGCCGATGTTTTGGCGCGGACAGCGAAAACCCGCCAGAGCGAGCAAGGTGCCTTGAAACAAGGCGGCATTGACCTTCTGGTCATGCCGCCGAAGTTGAAAGGCAGATTGCCGCTCTGGCGGGCTTGCAGCGTCAACTGGTTACGCGGGTTGGTAAACCCGCGTAACTCTAATAGTTGGCTTCGTAGCCGTTGCCGTCACCGGTGGGCTCTTCGTAGTAATCGGAGCCGTCGCTCGAATCGTCGGAATCGTCCGAGCCACCCGACGAGGTCGCGGTGCCATATGCGTAGTCCTCGGACGTATTGTTGGTGAGGTCACCGATCGTGGAGCTGGAGCCGTCTGAAAGGCCCATGGTGTTGGGGCCCTTGGGATCCTCACCGGCGTCGACGCGGGCCATCATTTCCTTAAGCTCGTCTTCGTAGACAAAGACATAGCTCACGCCGTCGATCATAGTGCTGTCGTCAGCATACGAAGGCAGGTTGGCCGAGTAGATGCCCTCGACATCCATGCCGCGCATGGCATTAACCGTGGAGACGATATCCTGAACGCTCATATCGGTTACGAGCATATCGGACAGCGAATTAACCAGGCCAAAGATCTTCGTGGCATCGAAGTTATTGAGAATCTGGTTGGCAAGGGCGCCAAGCACCTGACGCTGATGGCGCATGCGCGTGTAATCGCCGTCGGCATAGGTGTAGCGGCAGCGGGCATAGGTAAGGGCAGTAGCGCCGTCCATATGCTGCTGACCAGCGGTAATCTTAATATCCAGGTGCTCGGGATCGTCGACGTCGTCGGTCGCGTTGATGTCGACACCGCCAACCGAATCAATAAGCGACTGCATGCCGTCAAAGCTGACCTCGGCATAGTGAGAAATCTGCACGCCGCACAGCTCGTTGACCGCCTGGACCATGGCCTCGGCGCCGCCAACGGTGTGGCAGGCGTTGATCTTCATGGTCTCGCCCTTGTACACGACCTTGGTGTCGCGCGGAACGGAAATGAGCGTCGCCTGCTTTTGCGTGGGGTCGATGCGTGCCAGGATAATCGAGTCGGCACGATACGTATCCTCGCCCGGACGACCGTCGGTACCAAGAAGCAACGCGTAGAACGGATCTTTTGCCTCATTGGTATCGACCAGAATCTGGCGCAGGTTGTTGGTAATGACATTGGAGTCGCCAAGCTTGCCCATGATAGTGGCAAACCACAGACCCGCAGCAGTCGTGGCGCTCAGCAGCACGCCGAGTACGGCGATGAGAGCTACGCGGCGAACCGTGCGGCCGCGACGGCGCTGACGGGCGCGCTCGGAATAGCGTGCGACATTGTCGCGGCTGTAGATCTTGGCCTGCGCACCAGTCGAGGGTCTTCGGGTGTTATCCGCTAGGGGTTTCTTGTTAAACATAGGCAACCTGCATTAGTAGATGACGGGATCGGGAACGGTGGCATGTTCGACATGCGCGCCAAGCGCCTGCAGCTTTTCGACAAACTGCTCGTAGCCACGTTTGATGTGATGGATGGCCGAGACCTCGGTAACGCCATCGGCGATAAGACCGGCAACCACAAGCGCCGCGCCGCCACGCAGGTCGGGTGAGGTGACCTGTGCGCCCGAGAAGCCCTTGACGCCGTGAATCATGGCGTGATGGCTCTCGATACGAATATCGGCACCCATACGCACGAGCTCGGAGGCGAACATGAAGCGGTTCTCGAAGATGTTCTCGGTAATTACGGAGCTTCCGTCGGCAAGGGCCGAAAGCACCATGATCTGCGCCTGCATGTCGGTCGGGAAACCCGGGAACGGAAGCGTCTGGATATCGACCGGCCTGATGCGCTCGACGCGATTGACGTGGACGCCGCTCTCGATACGCTCGCACTCGATGCCCATAAGTTCCATCTTTTTGAGCACCATTCCCAGGTGGATGGGGCAGAAGCCCGTAACATCGACGCCGCGCTCATCGGCCATGAGGGCGCCGGCGACGATAAAGGTGCCGGCCTCGATGCGGTCACCCACCACGCAATGGGTAACGGGATGCAGCTCCTCCACGCCCTCGATGCTGTCTCTTATACACATCTGACGCTGCCGACGACTCCTTACGTGTAGATCT
>USHF01000082.1 GCA_900554465.1 uncultured Collinsella sp. | reverse complement strand
GTCCAGGACCTCGTCGAACTTGGCGTCGTCGGCCTCGAGCGTCAGCTTCTGGGTCATAAAGTTGACCGAAACGGACTTGACGCCCTCGAGCTTGGCAAGTTCGTCCTGAAGCTCGCGCGCGCAGTTGGCGCAATCGATCTCGTCGAGCTTAAACTGCTTTTTCATGGTGGGTTCCTTTCCCTGTGTTAGCGGTCTGGGTGCCGGCCGCGCTGATACCGTGGGTGATTGCTATTCGCAGATATGGCTCATGCCCTGGTTAAGCATGGTGTAGACGTGATCGTCGGCGAGCGAGTAGAGAATGTTGCGGCCGTCGCGGCGGAACTTGACCAGGTGCGACTGCTTAAGCGTGCGCAGCTGGTGCGATACTGCCGACTGCGAGGTTGCGGTCGCCTCGGCGATGTCGGCCACGCAGAGCTCGCGGCCCATGAGGGCATAGAGGATCTTGATGCGTGTGGTGTCGCTGAAGACCTTGAACAGGTCGGCCAGGTCGTACAACAGCTCCTCGTCGGGAAGGTCCTCGGGCGAGCAGGTGGTGGGGACGATCGGCTCGGTGGCCTCGATGCCAGTCTTTGTTTCATCAGCGTGGCTGCTCATTGCAACATCCTTTCATATGAACATGCGCTCATATAAATTACTTCCGATTATATGAGCGCATGTTCATATGTCAATACAATTTACGTTAACTTCGATGACTGCTTGCCGCCTCTGCGATTTTCTGCGGGTTGGGAGACATCGACGCAATGCTCGCCAACATATTTCGAGATGTTCGGCCAGCATGCTAAGAAAGCCACCTTGAGAAGCTTTAGGACTGTTCATATTTGTACTTTATCGTGTTAAATACAGCGAGAATCAGTTCTTCCTCTACGGGAGTTCCTGCAGAATCAGTTTTATCTAAAGTTATATTGAGCATTGCTGCAGCCAATCTGGCACATCGGTGGCCGAATAAGTCGAAAAATGTAGGTGGACATCCGCAGAGATCGCCTTTAGAAGAGCGAATTCTCAATTAGATCAATAATCGTGTCGTCTTCCGTGCGGTTTCCATCGATTTTTGCGAACATGTCGCATTCCCAAGGCCCATTGATTTCCTCAGCAAGGGCCCCGACGTGTTGCATGTCGTCGGGTTCTGGCACATCGTTGATGCTCGGGTCATCAGCTTGCGGATATTGGCTTGCAATTTCGCGCTTGGCGGCCTCTTCTTCTTTGAGTGTCTCCAGGACGCGGCGACCGTATTCGAAGTAGCGCCGCAAGACAAATTGACGAAGAGTTTCTTGCAGGATGGCGAAGTTATCCGGGAGTCGACCGGGCCATATCTTCTCGCGAATGCGAATCGCTTCCATGACCCGCCTAAAAGCGGACTGCTTGAAAAACGAATGACGACTAACTGTGATAACGGCATATCCCATGTTTCGCAGCGTGTTTCGGCGTTCCTCGTCAATTGATTGCTGTTCGGGCTCGTCGTGGTAAAAGCCGTTGTATTCGATATCGGTCATCGAATTTTCGAGCAGCGCGTCGAGGTAGAAAACCGTCCGTCGCGTTAGGGCGGCGTATCTTTTGGGGACTGGGATCGGATAGTCCGTTTTGATAGCGCGTATGGCTAAGCCACCCATTGACTTGGGCATTGTCAGCATCATGACAAACGCCGTTTCGAGTGGGGAGCGACAGCCTTCGCGTACATAAGAAAGTGCCTTAAGTGCTTTATTAGATCCACGATACCCCGATGCCTCTGAAAAGAAGGCTCTGAGCTCTTCAACGCTGGTTAGGGCTGGGCGCTCGCGATATTGAGTTTCGTCGGACGTTCCAAGCGCGTAGGAGCCGCAGATTTCAAAGTAATACTCAACGAGCTCCGAAAGGTTGAGGTCGGCTGCTGCTTCTAACGCGCACAGCTTGATATCGACGATGTAGACGTTCGGCTCGAGTTCTAGGTAGCTTTCTGCATCAAACGTATAGCGCGTGCAGTGGCAGATGCAGCCCTTGCGGTGCCTTTTGGCATTATTGGAAAACGTCAGCACATGGATGCTTTCAGAATCGACATTCTTTCTGTTGAGCCATGCTCGCGCCGCTTCCAGGTTGGACGTGGTCGGCGCAGACACCTTGATCTTTTCCATAGGTATGGGATCGGTCGCGTGGCTTGCGAGCGAGCTGACTGTTTGGTATACAGCGCGTGCCGTGGTATGTGACAGAACGATTCCCATACGCGCATGATGGCATAGCGGACGCCATATACGCTCGAAACTTCGGGCAACGGTATTGGGGCGCGGCTTATCTTCTGCGAACGGTGGGTTTTTGAGCTGTCGTATTGAGGGGGGCAGCTTCGGCTGGGGAGGTTTCTGTCGGCTGCCCCATTTTGGTGAACTTTAGTTGCGGATTCGTAGCTTCTAAGCGTTTTTGCCGACCGCTCAGATGCCTCACCAACATAATTTGAGTTATTCGGCCTTATCCTATACGAATGGTGCGATCGCAACGTCCTATTCGAATTGATTCAGGTAGATTTATAGGGCTTGGTTGCGAAATTGGGGCGACTATAGCGCTCGATTGCGGTTCAAGGGGCCTCGACTAGTGGTTCAGCTGGCCGAACAACTCGAAAAAAGTAGGTGGGCCAACCTGCCGACTATGTGAAGCATGCGTATTTGCTCGTTTTGATTAAAACTAGGGTGCAGCCATAAGACTGCGCCCTAGTTTACTGCGTGCCGGTGCGTCCAGACGGATTGCACTGTGTCTGGCAGGCGCTCCCGCAGATGGATCGGTTATTTCGCGAATAGGTTCTTGAGGTTGAACTCGGCCTGTACCGTGCGGAGCATGAGGTCGGTGTCGTCCAGACCCAGATGCTGCTCGTTGGCGTCGGGCGCGAGGGTGCCGCGACGGCGTGCCCAGTTCTCGAGCGCGGCGGGGGCGGACTCGCGGGGGAGCGAGCGGACGTCGGCATCCAGGCTGCGGCAGATCTGGCGCGAGTCGATGACGATGATCTTACCCGCGCGGCGTGCCTCGGCGTAGCCGTCCAGGTGGATCTTGAACCAGCTGTCCTCAAACGCGGCGTTGTGTGCCATGTACGGGTACTTCTTCATGAGCTTGAGCAGCTGCTTCTGCAGTCCCTTGTTCTTACGGAAGGGCGTTTTGCCGTCGATGTCGTTCCAGGTGATGTGGTGGATATTCGACAGCGGTACATCCTCGCCGCGGTAGATGTCGGGCAGGCCACAGTAGTGCGCCTCGGCGTCGTGCGGGATGGCGTCGCTGGTGAGTTCCATGATCTCCCAGCCGACGTTGATGATATAACCGCGTTCGGGTGCACGGCCGGTGGTCTCGATGTCGACACCGAGCACGGTGCCCTGGATGGGCTTGCGGGCGTAGGCCACGCCGAGCGCGTCGCGGTCACCGTGGATCTCGCGCATAACGGACGCGGCGGTGCGCTTTTGCATTTTGCCGATGGCGGCGCAGGTGTCGGCGTCGGACAGGCCGCGCGAGAGCGTCGCGGGCGTCACATTGCGCAGGCGTGCCTCCCCAATCTGGTCGCAAAGGTCGCGGTTGCGGTCGGCCAGGTCGCGCACGGTGGCAAAGTCGAAGCCGGGGTCGTCCTCGGCAGTAAAATACTCGGTCTCGAGCACCTTGAGGGCCTCTTCGCCCTTCTGGCGTTCGGACTCCATGGCACCGTGGTCGCCATAGATAAACATGGGAATAAACGGCTGGCGCTCGTATTCAAGTGCTTGCGAAACGTTCATAGGCTGCTCCTTGGACGGGCCGCGTCGCGCGGCTCGGGGTTACTGAGTTGTGGCGAGATGATAGTTTACCATGGGCAACTATTGGCACCGCGCCCGGGACAACTACAATACCCTAGTTGACCGCTAGGACTTTTACAATGCTGCCGACAGACACGAAAGGTTCCATCCGTCATGGATTTACCGATTGATATTCTGCTCGACGCCGGCAAGGACACGCTGTCGCTGGTGCCGTTTTTGTTGGTGACGTATCTTGCTCTCGAGACACTTGAGCACGTTGCGGGCGACCGCGTCAACGGCGCTATCAAGCGCGCCGGCGCTGCGGGTCCCGTGGTTGGCTCGCTGCTGGGCATTGTGCCGCAGTGCGGATTTTCGGCCATGGCAGCAACGCTGTACGCCGGCCGTGTCGTGACCTTGGGCACGTTGGTGGCGGTGTTCCTTTCGACCTCCGACGAGATGCTGCCGCTGCTACTTGCCGAGCAGGTTCCCGTGCAGACTATGGCGATGCTTTTGGCTTCGAAAGCGCTTATCGCACTGGTCACGGGCTTTATCGTAGATGCCGCCATTCGCGGTCTGCGTCGCAACGCCCGCGCGCATGCGGCGATTCGTCGTACCGTGTTGGGGACCACTGTCAATCCGGCGCACGTTAGCTGCGCGCATGACGACCACAGCGGCGGTGACATCATCGACGAGGTGGCCGAGGCGGGCGTGAGCGCCGACCACATCCACGAGTTGTGCGAGCGCGACCATTGCGGTTGCGATGAAGACGAGGACGAGCACGAACACGGACATGGCCACGATCACGGTCATGAGGGCGAACATGAACACCATGATGGTCACGGTCACTCCCACTCCCACGAAGGGACGCCTGTCCTGTCGATCATCCGCAGCGCGATCTCGCACACCGTGCAGGTCTCGGTATTCATTTTTCTGGTGACGCTGATTCTGGTCGCCGTGCTCGAGACGTTCGGCGAGTCCGCGATCGAGCAGTTCCTGCGCGGCAACGAGATACTCGCTGTCCTGGGTTCGGCGCTTGTCGGGCTGATTCCCAATTGCTCGGCCAGCGTCGTCATTACGCAACTGTACCTGGAAGGCGCGCTGCAGCTGGCCCCGATGCTCGCCGGCACGCTCATTTCCGCCGGCGTGGGTTATCTGGTGCTGTTCCGCACCAACCGCAGCGCCCGCGAAAATGCCGTGTTCCTGATTATGATGTACGTCATCGGCGCGGGCTGGGGTCTCATCCTTTCCGCCTTTGGCCTCTAAGTAGATGTTTGGGATAGGCCGTAAAAACTGGGGTATACCGTAAAATCTACCGCCATGACTTGGGCGTTGGATGCGCGTCAATCGCCAAAACAAAAAGGTAGATTTCCGGACATGTCCCAAAAATCTACCTTGGTTAGCGCAGCAGCTCGGTGAGGTTGCGTTTAAAGCGGGCGCGGTCTTCGCTGGTAAATGCCGCCGGCCCGCGAGTGCGTCCGCCGGCGCGGCGCACCTTCTTTTCCTCGTGGCGAATAAACAGCTGCATGTCGATGGTTGCTTTGTCGTAGACGCGCCCGCGCACACCGATAGCGGCGGCATCGCGCCCGAGCACCATGCTCGCCAAGCCAATGTCCTGCGTCACGACCACGTCGCCCGCCTGCAGGCGTTCGACAATGGCAAAGTCGGCGCTGTCGGCGCCCACGCTCACATCGAGCGTCGTGACCCAAAAGCCGCGTCGCGCGTGCTCGGCATCGCGCGGGTCGTCGCGGCGAATGTGCCGTTCCAGGTTTTGCGTGCTGTTGCCGGCGATAACAACGGCGACGCCCGCCCGCCGCGCGCAGTCAATCGACTCGCGCGTGACCGGGCAGGCGTCTGCATCAATAAAGAGCGTTCGCGGCATCTAGTGCACCAGTTTGCCAAATTGAATAGCGCGAACAATCAGCGTTACGCCAAACACCAGCAGTGCGGCGCCGCTAAAGATGACGAGCATCTTGGCCGACCACAGCGGATAGATAAACACGAACATGCCGGCGATGATGGAGAGCGCGCCGCTCAGGATGGCGAGGGCACGGTTGGACGAAAGCTCGGACTCCAGAATGGACATGACACCTTCGACGATCCAGCCAAAGCCGGCCACGATAACCACCATCGTGGTGAGCGTCGCGGTCGAGAAGGCCTGGTTGCGCAGGATTATGACGCCGCCCAAGATAATGAGTAGGTTGGAGATGATGCTCGTCACGCGCCAGCCGGTGGGCAGCAGCGGCTCGAAAACAGCGGTAAACAGCCTGATCGCGGCCGTGATCACAAAGTAGAAGCCCAAGACGGTCGTTAGGAAGACGAGGGACTTGGCGGGCGCAAACAGCAGTGCGATGCCGGCGACGAGCGCCAAGACGCCCGTGATGGCGTAAATCCAGCGCACGGCCTTGACGGCTTTGCCCGCCATGCTTTTCTCGTCAAATCCAAACTGGCTCGATTTTTGGTCATCGTTCTTAAAGATGCCCATAATGTCTCCTTTCCGTGCGGCGTAAGCCTTGATCGTTACAACCAGTATCGCCTAAAGGCGCTGGCGTATGGGTCGGAGAGGGCGAAACGTAACCCAAAGGCCCCGAATTGTTTCCGTTGTTCCCCACGTTGCGATTTTCTATTCAACAGGTGTAGAACATTGCAGCCCTGTTCGTTATTGCCTACGTTTTAGGTTAGATTTTCCTAAGGACAATTGGCTTGTATTGGGGGTCCCTATGAACGAAGCAGTTCCCGAGGCGCCGTCGAGTGTCGAATCGATGGCAGAGCAGGGTTGCGAAAAGCTCGGCTTGGAAGCGTTTGATGCGCTGGTCCGTCGTGCCCGTACGTGCCGCCGTTTTGACGAGTCCATGCGCGTGCCGCGTGAGTTTTTGCTCGAGCTGGCAGAGCTGGCTCACCTGACTCCCTGCGGCGCCAATGCTCAGCGTCTGCGTTTTCATGTGGTGAGCGGTGCCGTGGATTGCGCGCGTGTATTTGATGAGCTTGCATGGGCCGGTGCGCTTAAGGATTGGCCGGGTCCTGCCGAGGGTGAGCGCCCGACCGGCTACATCGCGATTTTGGCTGAG
>USHF01000081.1 GCA_900554465.1 uncultured Collinsella sp. | reverse complement strand
TACGAGATCTGCGCATGTCTCGTGGGCTCGGAGATGTGTATAAGAGACAGCACTCCACAAAGGTGCCGGCCTTGACCTCGGCCCACTCGACGGGACGCTGGTCGACGGTCATGCCCAAATCCTCGGCAACCTGAACGAGCGAGCGACGGGTGATGGAGGGCAGGATGGAGTCGGTGTGCGACTGAGGAACGACGAGGGTGCCGTCCTCCTTCACGAACAGAACGTTCGCGCCACCGGTCTCCTCGACATAGGTGCGGGACTCGGAGTCGAGATACAGGTTCTCGGCATAACCCTCGCGATGGGCCTCCATCGTGGGCTTGAGGGACATGGCGTAGTTGAGGCCGGCCTTGATATTGCCGGTGCCATGCGGGGCCGCGCGGTCATACTCGGAAACGCGCAGCTTAACGGGCTTAAGGCCGCCCTTAAAGTACGGACCGACCGGGGTCACGAGAATGCGGAACGTGTACTCAGGAGCGGGAGCCACGCCGATCACGTCACCGGAGCCGATCATAAACGGACGCACGTACAGGGTCGCACCGGAGCCGAAGGGCGGAACCCAGGCGGCGTTGGCAGAAACGACCTGCTTAACGGCCTCAACGAACTTGTCCTTGGGGAACGGGGGCATCTCGAGGCGCTGGGCAGAGTTATACATGCGCTCGGCGTTCATGTCGGGACGGAAGCAGACGATGCTGCCGTCCTCGGCGGTGTAGGCCTTCAGGCCCTCAAAGACCTCCTGGCAATAATGGAAGATGCCGCCGCACTCGGAGACATGCAAGGTGTGGTCGGTGGTCAGGCCGCCCTCGTCCCACTCGCCGTCCTTCCAATGAGCCTCGTAGCTGTAATCGGTCTTCATGTAGCCAAAGCCGAGGCTACCCCAATCGATATCCTTCTTCTCGACAGTCATATGTCGCTCCTTACATACACAGTTGCATACTCGCGAACTCGCACGCAAGGACCGAGGCCGACCGCGTCGCAACGTCGCACGCCCGGAGCGTAGAGCCGGACGGGACACGCGAACGGCATCAAAGCCGATGGCACGTCGATTCGCATGCACGAGATTGTACTCCCCGCACGCGTCTGATAAAACGCTTTTCTTTAACTAAGTAAAGTATTTTCATTTGACCGAAACTAAAGAGGCCCGCCACCGTAAGCGGTGACGGGCCTCAACTGCACGGTCTGCGCGCTGGCTCGAGCTACACGTTCTTTTTGCCCAGCTTAGCCTTAACCAGGCCGACCACGGTCGGGATGATCGACACGGCGACAATGCCGATAATCAGCAGCTCAAAGTGCTCCTGCACAAAGGGAATGCCGCCAAAGAAGTAGCCCAGCAGCGTAAAGAGCGTCGACCAGGTAATGCCGCCCAGCACGTTAAAGACAACGAAGTTGCGCCAGTGCATGCCGCCCATGCCGGCGATAAAGGGCACAAAGGTGCGGATAAACGGAAAGAAGCGGCCCAGGAAGATGGCCAGGTGGCCCCACTTATCCAAGAAGTCCTCGGACTTTTTGATGCGCTCGGGCGTCATGGCCTTTACCTTGCCCGAGGCGATGATCTTGCGACCAAAGAAGTGGCCGATCATAAAGTTGCACTGATCGCCCAGGATGGCTGCGGCCCATGCGGTGGCCAGCAGGGCCACGATGTTAAAGCCACCGTTGTGGGCAAAGAAGCCCGAAGCAAACAGCAGCGAATCGCCAGGGAGAAACGGGAAGAACACCACGCCTGTCTCGATAAAGATAATCAGGAACACGCAGCCGTAGGCCATAAGCGGGCCGGCGGCGATCCAGCTGGCAATCGCGGTGCGCGGGTCTTTGAGCAGCTCGGCGATAAAATTGATGAAACCCATGAAGTAAAACCTCTCAGTTGTGGGCGCGGACACGTCCAAGTTGACCAGTATACGGTTGCGGTGCCCCCTCGTGCGCAACCCCACAAAAGCATGACTCCATTACCAGCAAGTTTGCATAACTGACACCTGTCGTGCAAAGCCGCCAAGATTGTCCTTCCTAATCCCTAGCGAATCGCTATACTTTATTGAATCGCATTGCCATGGCGCTAAGGGAGGGCGGTCGGTGAGCTTTATCAATACCATTCGCGAGGACATCAAGACCGTCCAGGCGCAGGACCCCGCCGCGCAAAACGGTCTGGTCATCTTCCTTTCCTATCCCGGCCTGCACGCCAAGTGGAACCACGTGCCAGAGCACTGGCTCTGGGAGCATGGCCATCGCTCGCTCGCCCGTGTGCTCTCGCAAATCACCCGCCACATTACCGGCGTCGAGATTCATCCCGCTGCACAGATCGGCAAGCATTTCTTTATCGACCACGCCATGGGCGTCGTCATCGGCGAAACCACCATTGTGGGCGACAACTGCGTGCTCTACCAGGGCGTCACGCTTGGCGGCACCGGCAACGAGACCGGCAAGCGCCACCCCACCCTGGGCAACAACGTCACCGTGGGCACAGGCGCTAAAGTGCTCGGCAACATTCGCATCGGCAACAACGTCAAAATCGGCGGCAATTCGGTCGTCGTCAAGGACGTGCCCGACAACTGCACCGTCGTGGGCGTGCCCGGGCGCATCATCAAGCGCAACGGCTGCCGCGTGTTCGAGGAGAGCTTCGACGCCAAGCAGCATCGCGAGTACATGCCCGACGATGCCGCCGAGCAGAGCGCCCTCAACCGCCAGGGCATCAACGAAAACGCCCGTCGCGTCAAGGAACTCGAGCGAGAGGTGGCCGAGCTCAAAGCCCTCGTCGCCAAGCTCGTGGACGAGCGCTAGGGCCGTGGGCAGCCGCCACAGCATGAACGCCAGCACAAAAGGCGCGCCAGGGAATCCGCCCCCGGCGCGCCTTCTTTTCGATGTGACATGCGGGACTGCCCCTTTGTCACCTTATGCGAACTGACTCAGATAGAGGTCGGCATAAGCGCCCTCGGCAGCCAGCAGTTCCTTATGCGTGCCCTGCTCGATAATGTTGCCATGGTCCATGACCAGAATCAGGTCGGCATCGACGATCGTCGACAGACGGTGCGCGATCACAAAGCTCGTGCGCCCGCGCATGAGCGCATCCATGGCACGGCCGATGGCAAGCTCGGTGCGCGTGTCCACGCTCGACGTCGCCTCGTCCAGGATGAGGATCGCCGGGTTGTTGAGCAGCACGCGCGCGATGGTCAGCAGCTGACGTTGGCCCTGGCTGATGCTCTCGGCATCGTTAGCCACCCGCGTGTCATAACCCTGCGGCATGGTGCGCACAAAGAAGTCGACCTGCGCGGCGCGCGCAGCCGCCACGATCTCGTCGCGCGTTGCCTCGGGGCAGCCGTAGGCGATGTTTTCGGCAATCGTGCCATCAAATAGCCAGGCGTCCTGCAGCACCATGCCAAACTGCTGACGTAGCTCGCCGCGATCCATGCGGCTCGTGTCCACACTGTCGAGGGTAATGCGGCCACCGTCGATCTCGTAAAAGCGCATGAGCAGGTTGATGAGCGTGGTCTTACCCGCGCCCGTGGTTCCCACCACTGCGATCTTCTGGCCCGGCTCGGCAGCAAACGACACGTCGCGCATAAGCGGCTTGTCGGGCGAATAGCCAAAGCGCACATGCTCAAAGGAGACGCGGCCCTCCACGCGACCCGGCAGCTTGGCAGCCTCGCCCGGCTGCGGATCGGCCTCCATCTCGGGCTCGTCGAGCAGGTCGAACACGCGCTCTGCGCTCGCCAGCGCGCTCTGCAGCGAGTTAAAGGTAAACGACAACTGCGTCATGGGTTCGGACGCCTCGTAGATAAACTGGAAGAACGCCTGGAACACGCCGACGGTCATGTGACCGGCAACCAGCATGCTGCAGCCCACCAGCGCAATCACGATCTGCGCCAAACGGCCGATAAAGCGCACCGCGGGGCCGACGGCGTTAATCATAAAGTCGGCCTTGGTGCTCACGCGCGCCAGCTCCTTCGAAGCCTCGTGCACCTCGGCAGAGCTCTGGCGCTCACGGTTAAACGCACGGATCACCAGACGGCCCGAGTAGCCTTCCTCGACCGCGCTCGTGATCTTGGACACCCACTCCTGGCGCTCGCCCGTCACATCGTGCGTGCGGCGCGACACGACCTTCGTCACCAGCAGCGAAAGCGCCGTAAAGAACAAAAAGACGAGCGTGAGCGGCACGCTAAACACGAACATCACGCTCACGGCGCCCACCACGGTACCGATCGACACCAGAAGCTGCAGCAGTCCGCGCTGCATGCTCTCGGACATCTTGTCCAGGTCGTTGGTCGCGCGGCTGACGACCTCGCCGGGACGATGCGCGTCAAAGTAGGCAAGCGGCAGACGGTTGAGCTTTTGTGCGATGCGGTTGCGTAGACGCAGGTTGAGACGCTCGGCAACGCTCGACATCAAAAAGCTCTGGAGTGCGTAGAACGAGGCGGCGGCGGTCCAAATCATAAAGTAGATGAAGATGGTCCTGCCGCAGTTCTCCCAGGTAATGCTGAAGGTAGTGTTGTTGGCAAACGCCAGCTTCATATGCCCCCACAGCTCATCGATCACGCAAGCGCTGTAGGCCGGCGCCGCGGTGTTAAAGATGACATAGAACACGATGCTCGCAAACACGATATAGAAACGCCAATGGTCGCCGGCGGCCTCGCTCCACAGGCGGCGCACCGTCGCCCAGGTGTCGCGGGGCGTCTCGTCCTCGTCCTCGTCGTCAACATCGCGCATGCGCTCTGCCTCGGCGCGGGCGCGCTCGTCCTCGGCGCGCTCGTTTTCCTCGTAGAGCGCTTGGCGGCGAGCCTCGCGCTCCGCCGCCTTGGCGGCTTCGTCCAGGCCGGGCGTGGCGCCCGTCTCCTCGACTGTCTCTGCAACCGCGGCGTCATCGGCGATGCCCTGCTTCTTGAGCTCCTCGGTCATGCTACTCACCTCCCTTCATCTGCGATTCCGCGATAGCGCGGTACACCTCGCAGGTTTCCATGAGCTCGTCGTGCGTGCCCAGGCCCACGATCTCGCCGTCCTTGAGCACCACGATCTGATCGGCATGCAAGATCGTCGAGATGCGCTGCGCGATAATGAGCACCGCGGCGTCACGCGTCTCGTTTTGCAACGCATGGCGCAGGGCGGCATCGGTCTTAAAGTCCAGGGCCGAAAAACTGTCGTCGAAGATATACAGGTCGGCGCGCTTCATGAGTGCGCGGGCGATTGCCAAACGCTGGCGCTGGCCGCCCGAAAAGTTCGTACCGCCCTGGGCCACCGGCGTATCGAGCCCCTGGGGCTGGTCGAGCACAAAGGTGCTCTGGGCAACCTCCAGCGCATGGAGCATGTCAGCCTCGGTCGCACCCTCGTTGCCAAAGCGCAGATTGCTTGCCACGGTACCCGAGAACAGCCATGCCTTCTGCGGCACATAGGCGATACGCCCGCGGATGTCGTCTTGCGAAAGGTCGCGCAGATCGACGCCGTTCAGGCGAATGGCGCCCTTCGTGGCATCGTGGAAGCGAAGCAAGAGTTTGGCCACCGTTGACTTGCCCGAGCCCGTTGAGCCCACGATCGCGGTCGTCTGTCCACGGCGGCAGGCAAAACTCAGGTTGCACAGGGTGTCCTCGTCGGCATCGTCAAAACGGAACGACATGTGGTCGAACACGGCCACCACGTCGGCGCCGTCTGCGGACTCAGGCGCCCCGTCGCCCAGCGTAGCCTTGCCGTCCACAATGCTCGGCTCGATTTCGAGCACCTGCTGCGCACGGTTGAGGCACGCCGCGGCGCGCGGAAGCGTCAGCACCACCATCTGCGCCATCATCACAAAGAACAGGATCAGAATCGCGTACTCCAGCACGGCCGAGATGCTGCCGATTTGCATGGCATGGACGCCCACGCGGTTGCCGCCCACCCACAGCACCGCCACCTCGGCGATGTTCATCAAAAAGAAGCTGGAGCTGTCGAGACCCACAAACAGGTGGTTGACCTTGATGGCATTGGCCGCGTAATCGCTAAACACCTCGTCCAGGCGCTGCTCCTCGTGGCGCTCCTTGTTAAATGCGCGGATGACGCGCACGCCCACGATGTTCTCGCGCAGCACCACGTTCATGCGGTCGATAAAGCTCTGAAGGCGCATAAAAATCGGCGCGGCGTTAGCCACCGTAAAGGCCGCCGCCACCAGCACGATCGCAACGACCACGCCCAGCAGCGTGCCCATGGCAGGATCGATAAACCAGGCAAAGATGATGCCCGCGACGGCCAAGAACGGCACCGGCAGCACCAACTGAATCGTCTGCAGGATCGCTTGCTGGATCACGTTGATGTCGTTGAGCGAGCGCGTGATCATCGAACCCGTGCCAAAGCGCTCAAAGTCGCTGGCGGACAGCTCGAGCGACTTATCGTAGACGGCGTTGCGGATGTCGCAGGCCACATTGGCCGCCAGACGGGCCGAAAGATAGCAGCCCAGCACCGCGCCGCCGCTGGCCATGCCGGTCGCGATGAGCATGTACAGACCGTTGCGCAAGATGTAGTCGACATCACCCGTCGTGATACCGGTATTGACCATATTCGCCAACATTGTAGGCACCAACAGCGTGCCGACGTTGTCGATTAGCAGCACCAGCAGCGTCACCGCGATCAGACCGCGGTACGGCCTCATAAACCTCATTAAGAGTCGCATGTCTCCCCCTCGCCCTTATCGTCAGCCTCGTTCTCGGCGGCAACTTGCCGTTTAAATGCCTCGCACTCTTCGTTAAGAACATGGGAGAACTTACCGACCAAGCGCATGATCTCGCGCTGTTCCCACGGCTGTCTCTTATACACATCTCCGAGCCCACGAGACATGCGCAGATCTCGT
>USHF01000080.1 GCA_900554465.1 uncultured Collinsella sp. | reverse complement strand
TACGAGATCTGCGCATGTCTCGTGGGCTCGGAGATGTGTATAAGAGACAGCCCTGGTTGGCAGCCGCGGGCTCGCACTCACCGCCGGCCTTCACGCGGCGCTTGTGCTCGGCGAGCATGGCGCGATACATACCGGCATGCAGGCGAATCTCAACAACATTGGCATTACGGGTCTGCTCGACAATGCGCGCACCCTCTCGGTCGATGTCGCCCACGTAGTAGACATAGTTAAAGCGATAGCCGATCTCGGCCAGATAATCATCCAGTGCGTGTGAAACGCTCGCCTTACAGCCGCCGCCAAAGATCACGCCACCCACCTTGGTGCCAAAAAGCTTGGCGTGCTTGCGGCCGCGCAGGAGCTTGACGATCTCGTCATAGGTGTCCAGGTTCTCGACCATAATGAACGGCTTGTCGGCGCCCAGCGTAAAGAAGCCCGTAAAGTGCACAGGACGGTTGGGAGCAACCTTGATTGCCTGCATGCTGATGCCCTTTTCGGTCATACGCCGAATCAGGCGCTCGCCGTGTTTGCCGTCAAAGGCCTTCTCATCGTTAAAAATCTGGTAGGCGCGCTGGCGACGCGAAGCGACCGGCGTGTCGGCGCCGCGATTCTGCTCTATCCAAGCCTGGATGATCGCAATCTCCTCGGCAATCTTGCGGTTGGACATCTCGTTGTGCTGAGTGCGCTGCGGAGCTTTTTTGTTATCCTTGCCCTCGACCTTAACGATTTGAGTCTGCTGCTCCTTAATCTTGGAGAGCGCCGTAGGCGTGGGAACGACCTTGAGCAGCTGCCTGCCCAGGACACGGGCCAGAGCAAACGCCGAAACCTCGCCATGAGCGGGCGGCTCAGGCTGCTGGGCGGCCGCATCGTTTGCAGTCGGTTTGGGCTGCGCCTGGGATTTGCGCTTGGAATCTGCCTGAGCTTTGCGCTCTTGCTTTGGCGCGGACGAGCTCTTTTGCGAACGTTCGGGCTTGTCCCCCTTCGCCGGCTGGCGCTTGGGTTGCTCCACCGGGGCCTCAACCTTCGCATCCTTGCTTTGCGTCGCCGCCTTCTCGGCCGCGGCCTCGGCATTCGAGCCACGACCGCCACGGTGACGACGACGGCGAGGCTTGCTCGAAGCGCTCTCCCCTGCCTGCTTATCAGCGGACTGCTGAGCTTTGACCTCGGCGTCGGCCGCAGGCTGCGACTCGGAAGGTTGCTGCTCGCAAGCCACCGGCTCAACGGTTTTCTCGGTTTGTTCGGCCTTATCGGCCTGAGCGGTCGAAGCCGGCTCGCCCTTCTCCTGACGCTTTACGGGATACGCGCGTCCCGCAAAACCGCGGCCGGGACGACACGAACCCGGAGCCCTCTTGGCAGACTCCTCAACATCGTCTGCAACCTCGGGAGGCTCTTCAACCTCATGCGCGACATCCTGCTGCGCAGCCTTAAAGTGAGCACCGCGACGACGCTTGGGCTCTTGGGCCTCCACGGGCTTTTGCTCCTGCGCGGGCTTCTGCGACTCGGCAGCAACCTTGGTCTCGACAGCCTCGGTATCGAGCTCATCCCTTTGAGCAACGGCGCGACGGAAGCGCTCCTGCTGGGCACGGCGCTGAGCATCGCGCTTGCCGCCCCCGCCAAAACCGCCGCGACCGGCCTTAGCCGTAAAGGCGCGAACGACGCTCTCATCGAGCAGCTCGTCGGTATCGATATGCTCGCGCGGGGCCGTCTCCACCGAAGCGGGCACCTCGACAACGTCCTCGACGGCCTCTTCGGCAACCTCGGCAAGCTGCTCCTGGGCATCACTTATCTCGGCATGAATGGTATAGAACGCCGGACGTCCGTTAATGCCGCTGCCCTCGATCTTGGTAACGATTTTTGCCGCGATGAGTTCGTCGCGCATCGCCTTGGTGTCGCATTCCTTATCGACGGAGCGGAAAATCTGTGCCAGCGCGCTCGACTTGATTTTAAGCGCCTTGCGGCAGAGCAGGTCGTAGGCAACCAGCTTGGCGCGCTCGGCAGAAAGCGACGTCTGGCTGCTTAGACGCTCAGCCAGGGCATCGACATTATTTTGGTTATCGGAATATACCGTCTTGGCCACGGGGCCCCTTTCATATGTACACATATACGTCTATATGGTACATCGCGCGAGCCTATCCACGCAAAACATCTGCGAGGACGCCTTTGCATCACCCGTTCCCGCAAGAAAAAAGACCGAGCCCGCGTCGTTGCGGACCCGGTCTTTCCGAGTCATATGGATGGAACGGTTAGCTCATCAAGTTGACTAGGCCTTGGCAGCCTCGGCGTCGGCGGGAGCCTCGGCGGCAGCAGTGCGGCCATACTCGGCCTTGCCCATCTCGGACCACTCGGGCTCCTCGTCGGGCATGGAACCGGCCTCCTTGCCGAAGAACTCCTTGAGGCAGTTGACGGCAACGATGAGGCCCAGGACCATCAGCAGGACGGCGAAGACGAGCTGCAGACCCTTGGTGGCGGCGACGGAAACGGCAGCCGTGGTGGCGGTAGCCGGGATGGTGCCGAAGAAGCCGTAGGCCTGGACGGCGGTCATGCAGCCCATGGCGCTCTGGACCAGCGAGGTGAAGGTGCAACAGAGCAGGAAGACAACGGGCACGTAGAGCATCCAACCCTTGCGGCCGGTGCACTTGCAGAACACGGCGAGGGTGATCATGGTCATACCGCCGAGCAGCTGGTTAGAAGCACCAAAGAGCGGCCAGATGTTGGCATAGCCGCCAAAGGCGAGGGCGAGGCCAGGAAGCAGGGTAACGACCGTGGCGAACCAGGGGTTACCGAGGACCTTCATGTAGCCGGCCTTGGACTCGATGGCCAGGGCGTCGTTGGTCTGGGCAAAGAACTCGGAGAACGAGGTGCGAGCGATGCGGGCGACGGCATCGAGCGAGGTCAGGGCCAGAGCGGAAACGTTCATGGTCATGAAGACGGTTGCGAGCGTGCCGTCAACGCCGAAGGCCTGCATACCGCGGGAGATGCCAGCTGCGAAGATCTGGAACGGGGTGGAAGCGACGCCGGCGTTAAGGGCGCCGGTACCGGCGGTGTTCATGTCGGAGAACATGATGCCGGCGACGATGATGGCAAGGATGCCGACGAAGGACTCGACGATCATGGCGCCGTAACCGACCTTGACGGCGTCCTGCTCCTTCTCGACCTGCTTGGAGGAGGTACCAGAAGAAACGAGGCTGTGGAAACCGGAGAGAGCACCGCAGGCAACGGAGACAAACAGGACCGGGAACATCATGCCCGAGGCATTGCTAAAGCCGGTGAAGACCGGAGCGGTGATGGTGGCCTGGCCGTTAGCGCCCAGGACGACGATACCGAGGACAGCGCAGACGATCATGACGATCATCATGATGGAAGTGAGGTAGTCGCGAGGGGTCTTGAGCATCTGGATGGGCATGGCACCGGCAAAGACCAGGTAGACCATGACGACGGCGAACCACTGGAACTTGTCCAGGTAGACCGGGAACTGCATGCCGACGGCGAACATGAGGACCATGAGTACCACGCCGGTGACGAACTCGGCAGCGCCGGTGAGGTTGAACTTCTTCTGGGCCCAACCAAAGGCCATGGCGACGAAGGTGAACAGGATGGAGATGGTGCCAGCGCAGCCAGCGGCATAGGACTTGGTGAAGTCGATGGCACCGGTAGCAGCACCAGAAGCGTCAACGGCCGGGGTGAACATGAACGTCTTGCAGACCATGTCGGTGAAAGCGGCGATGACGATGATGCAGAACAGCCAGCAGAACAGCAGGAACAGGCGACGGCCGGTCTTGCCGATGTACTTCTCGATGAGCTGGGCCAGGGACTTGCCGTTGTTCTTCATCGAGGCGTACAGGGCGCCAAAGTCGTGGACGGCGCCAAAGAAGATGCCGCCGACGAGGACCCAGAGCACGACGGGAAGCCAGCCGAAGGCCATAGCGACGATCGTACCCGTAACAGGGCCGGCACCGCAGATCGAGCTGAACTGGTGCGAGAACGCGGTGAAGGCGGAGACGGGCGAGAAGCTGTTGCCGTCTTTCATGCGCTTGGCCGGCGTGAGGGCCTCTTTGTCAACGCCCCACTTGTTGGCCAGCCATCGGCCATAGCCCAGATAGCCGCAGGCGAGCACCGCCGCGGCCACAACCATGAGCAAAACTCCGTTCATTACATTTCCTCCTCTAAAAAGAACTTCCCAGACATAAAAAATGAGGGCCGTCGGTTGCGCTCGACGGCCCTCATCTTCATCAGCCGCCCGTTATCGTACGGGCTAGCTGTATGTGCTAACCCGCATCAGATAATTACTACGCTGATAATGTTTAGCTGATGCGTGAACATGTCTAAGAAATCCTCTTCAATCATGATGTGAACGATCCGTGCGTGTTCACATCCCCCAGTGGTTGAAAAGGAGTATGAAACTTTAGTTACCTAAAGTCAACGCAAATATGTAATGAATTTTCCACTTTTTTGAATTTCTCGGTATAAAACGCCACTGACCTCGGACTTTACCCCACGACAGTTTTTGCATGAGAGATGCCCCTCGGGGGCGGGGCGGGCGCCTGCCGCCATATATGAACTTTCCTGCTCGGACAGTCCTGCTCACGACGGAGGCCACATTAAGTGGCCTCCTGTTCGTGCGGAACTCGCGATAAACTTTACCCGCGGCCCCCGCCGGGAACAGCAAAAGGTCTGGTTGGTGCGGGTTGCGATTTTGTCAGACAGTCTATTCAGTTATTTGAATTCAGATCTTTTGACAATCGCATGCGCGTCATTGCCCCAGATAAAACCGACCAAAATAAAGCTGTCCTTTTTTGGCAGGTCTGGTCTCAGCGGGATAGACCAGTTCAGATGGGGCTTTCATGCATGGGTGGTCTGTTGGTGGGCAAATGGGTATCATACTGTGGTTATTGCATCGACTCTGCGATGCATGTTTGTATGTTCCCGGCGGTCGGTTTGCCAGAAGCGCCCCGTCGGTTGTTCCAGACCCGTTTCGAAGAAAGGAAACCACACGAACCTATGGCAGCTAAAAAATCATCTCCCTTGAAGATCATCCCGCTTGGCGGCCTTGACGGCATCGGCAAGAATATGACGGTCTTCGAGTGCGGCGACGACATGGTGCTCGTCGACGCCGGCCTCATGTTCCCGGATGACTCCCAGCCTGGTATCGACCTGGTGCTTCCCGACTACACCTATGTTCTGGAGAACGAGGAGAAGCTCCGCGGTATCGTCGTCACTCACGGCCACGAGGACCACACCGGTTCGCTTCCGTATCTGCTGCAGGACCTCAACAATAAGGTGCCCATCTTCTCGAGCAAGCTGACGCTTGGCTTTATCGAGGGCAAGCTTTCTGAGTTCCGCATCCGCGCACCCAAGTTCCGCGAGGTCAAGGGCGGCAGCCATGTCAACCTCGGCGGCATCTCGCTCGACTTCTTCTCGATGACGCACTCCATCCCCGGCGCTCTGGGCGTGTTCATCCGCACCAATCAGGGCACCGTTATGCACACCGGCGACTTTAAGCTCGACCAGACGCCCATCGATGGCGTTACGCCCGACTATGCCGCTATCAGCCGCTTTGCCAAGCAGGGCATCGACCTGCTGCTTTCCGACTCCACTAATGCCACGGTTCCCGGCTTTACCAAGTCCGAGGCCGAGGTTGGTCCCAACCTGCTGCACGCCATCAAGAACGCCCCGGGTCGCGTGTTCGTCGCATCGTTCTCGAGCCACATCCATCGTTTGCAGCAGATCTGCGATGCCGCCCGCAAGTGCGGCCGTAAGGTCGTTGTGACCGGTCGCTCCATGCTCACGAACACCCGCGTGGCGCGCGAGCTCGGTTATCTCAACATCGATGATGCCGATATCATCGATGCCTTCGATATTGATAACCTGCCTGACGACAAGATTGTCGTCATGTGCACCGGTTCGCAGGGCGAGCCGCTGTCGGCCCTGTCCCGCATGGCCAATGGCGAGCACAAGACGCTCTCCATCCACGAGGGCGATACCGTTATCCTTTCGGCAACTCCCGTTCCTGGCAACGAGAAGGCCGTCCAGCAGGTCGTCAACAGCCTGGCCAAGCTCGGCTGCGACGTGTGGGATAAGAACCGCGCTCTCGTCCACGTCTCGGGTCACGGTAGCCAGGAGGAGCTCAAGCTCCTGATGGCCATGGCCAAGCCCACGTACTTTATGCCGGTTCACGGTGAGGCCGTGCATCTGCGCGCCCATGCGCAGCTGGCCCGCAAGATGGGCATCAAGGACGATCATATCTTTATCCTCGATAACGGCGACACGCTCGAGATGCGCGGTGGTATCGTCAAGCGCGGTACGCCCGTCGAGTCCGGTGTCGTTTACGTCGACGGCCTGCGTATCGGCGATACCGACCCCATCGTCCTGCGCGATCGCCAGAAGCTCGCCAACGACGGTATGGTCACGGCCGTTGCCATTGTCTCCCTCAAACACAAGAAGATCGAGGCCATCGAGTTCTCGGGCCGCGGCGTCTCGTTTGCCATCGACGACCAGTTCTCCGAGGATGCCTCCGCGTCCATTATGAAGACGATCGAGAAGGGTAAGTTTAGCTTTACCAGCAGCGGTTCCGATGCCATTCGCAAGGCCGTGCGCGATTCGCTCTCTAACTTTATCTGGAGCCGTACGCGCACCCGTCCGATGATCATCCCGGTCGTCATGGAGGTTTAGTTTGGCGCGCGGATCTGCAAAAAACGCCAAAGGCAATAAGGCCAATAACCAACCGGCATCTGCTAAGGGTGCCGGTTCCCATCTGCGTGCCAATAAGGGCCACGAGTCCGAGTTTGATGAGTTTGAGCCCCTGGTCGAGCCTTCGGCCAATCGCGATATCGCCGGTGTGGTC
>USHF01000079.1 GCA_900554465.1 uncultured Collinsella sp. | reverse complement strand
TTAAGTAGTCGTCGGCAGCGTCAGATGTGTATAAGAGACAGGCATAGCTCCAGACGGCAGCGCCCGTACCCTTGATGAGACCCATAGCCTCGTCAAAATCCGCGGCTGCCGCGTCTTGTAACTCGGTTGCCTCTGCTTTGGAATCAACAGGTTCGCTCGCCGACGTGGCGCTCTGGTCAATCGTCAGGCGCGGCGTACGAGCGGTCTTATCTTGATTGGTATCACTCACCGGAAACCTCCACGGTCTGGACGGTAGTCTTGGACGGCAAAAAACGGACGCGCGCGGTCGTACCCGGCGCGCCGAGCATGGTATCGCAGGCTTCTTCGATGCGCTGCTGCATCGCGGTAGCCAGAGATGCCACGTCCTTATCGTCAAGCGCGATAGCCTCGACCTTAAAACGGACGTGCGAATCGTCGGGGCCTTGGACGCGAGCCTCGACATGCTCGACCATCACGCGGTCGTCGCGCCCGGCAGCAACCCTGGCGCACGAAGAAAGCGCCGCAAGGGTAACCTCGATATTGCGCTCCCCCGCCGGATGCACGCAGGACGGCTCGCGACGGGCGAACATCAGGCGGAAAAAGCTCAGCAGTACGCCGATCGCCACGACGCCGGCGCACGCCGTCACGACGATGCGCGGCATGGGGTCGCGCATCAGCAGCATAAAGCGATACGTATACGGCCCCCAAAACTGGCAGACAAGCGTACCCAGCGCCACGATGGTGGCGGCAAGATACACGATCGCTAGGGCTCGTTTGAGTACGCGCACGCGGCGCTCCCTTCAAATCTCGGCTCTCGAAATGCAAAACGGTTCGCATCATTATAAAAAAGCCGGGTCCGGTGCTCTACGCACGCGGATCCGGCTCATCTATTCCACGAGGCTTGCATGCTCGCTTCATTATGCCCAGATATGCACGGCTCAATCCGTGCTGGCGCTACTCCTCCTCGAGGGCAGCGATGACCTCGTCGGTCATGTCCATGGTGCTGTAGACGTCCTGGACGTCGTCGAGCTCCTCAAGACGGTCGATGAGGCGCTGGACCTTCTTGGCGTCGGCGCCGGAAACCTCGGTCGGGGTGGTCGGGACCATGGTGGTCTCGGAGCCCTTGACCTGGACACCCTGCTCCTCGAGCGCCTTGGAGACAGCCATGACCTCGTTGGCAGCAGTCCAGACGATCCACTCCTCGCCGGCATCCTCGTAGTCCTCGCCACCGGCCTCGGCGATAGCCATCATGAACTCATCCTCGTCACCGGCAGCACCGTTGGCGATCATGGTCTCCTTCTTGGCGTTCTCATCCAGGATCTCCTTGGCGACGACGATCTGGCCCTTGCGCTCAAACTGGAAGGCGACGGAGCCGGAGGTGCCCAGGTTGCCACCAGCGTGGGAGAAGGCGGAACGGACATCAGCGGCGGTACGGTTGCGGTTGTCGGTCAGGCAGTCGACGTAGACGGCGACACCGGCGGGACCGTAGCCCTCGTACACGATGTTCTCGTAGACGGCGGCGTCAGCACCCGAACCAAAAGCCTTGTCGATAGCGGACTTGATCTTGTCCTTAGGCATGGACTGAGCCTTGGCCTTGGCAACGGCAGCGGCGAGGCTGGCGTTGTTCTCGGGCAGCGGGTCACCGCCGAGACGGGCAGCAACAGTGATGTTGCGGCTGAGCTTGGAGAAGAGGGCGGAACGCTTGGCGTCCTGCGCGCCCTTACGATGCTTGGTTGTGGCCCACTTAGAGTGTCCGGACATACGTGTCTCCTATCGGTTTCGACCTAAAGCCCAGCGCAGATGCTCGGGCAATATAAACAAACGTCGTTATGATATACCTACTAGCCTGCGAGATAAACCCCAAAATGAAGGCGTCGTGATGATGTCCCCTTTGGTGCAAAGAAACCTGACCCCAATGCACCAAGTTAGGACCAGAGGAAGTCGCTGCGGGTGACGGTGGCGCCGATGGCGAAGGGCATGCAGGCGATGACCGGATACAGGTAGCGCATGTAGGTCGAGCCGTTGCACGGACCAATCAGGCACACGGCGAGCACGCCCAACAGCGGCACCCAGATCGCCAGCGCACGCCATGAATGACGACGCAGCAGGTAGACCACCACGGCAATCATGATCCACACATAGGTGGCCGAGCTCATGGTGAGCGAAATAAACGGGATGCGCTGCACCGCCACACGGTACAGATTGATCAGGTGGTCACACCAGCGCACCACGTTGCTGTCAACCGGATGGAAGTCGAAGTACTTGAGGTTGTCGGGACGCGCCATGATCTCGGCACTACGCGGCGTGCTGTAGACCCAGGCATCGCGGGCACTCGGATAAAAGTAGCCGTAATAGTTATTGATGAGCGCCGAGATATAGCACTCGGGATCCTTTTTGAACATCTGCGCCCAGACCTCAAAATAGGCCTTGATGTCCTCCTGCGAGGCGTACTCGTTAAAGCAGTTCTTGACGGCATCGGACTTGTCAGGGTTGTAGCGGCGGCCCAGGTTCTCGTACTTGAGCACGCGATCGATCACGACGCGCTCCTCGTCGGTCACCAAACCGTCGCAGGGCGCCTCCACGATGGTGCCGTCCTCCTTTACCGTGGGGTTGACACCCGAGTTGAGGCCATCGTGCTTTTGAACGAAACGAGCCGTCTGCTGGAACGGAATCGAGAGAATTTCGCGCTTGGAGCCGGGCGTGATGTCGTGCGCCGGCATAAAGACCTTGGTGAAGTACATATTAGAGGCAAGGCAGAGCGCGAGCACCGCGAGGACGCCAACCCAGCGGAATCGCGGCGTGACGCATGAGACCGCGGTGCCCGTCTGCTTAGCCGCACGACGAGCGACATGTGCATCCCATGCGCAAAACGCCGCCGCGATCATACACGCCGCCAGCGGAAACACCAGGCCTCCATTGCGCAAAAACGTGGAACCCATGGCAGCAAGCGCAAACAACAGCCAGTCATGGCGCGCAAAGAGCACGGGGGCCTTCTCGCCCGCACGCTCGGCATTGGCATCGCGACGGGGCAGGCCGCAGGCCACGAGCTTCACGGTCTGCACCAACAGCACCAAAAACGCGTCGGCAAAGAGCACGTCTTTGGTGAGCAGGGCCGCGTAGTTAGAGAACATGGGCATAAACACAAAGAACAGCAAGATCACGCCGCGGACCGGCAGGCTCACGCCCAGTTTGCGCAGCGACGAGACGGAATAGGCCATGCAGGCGGCCGTAATGACGAACTGAGCGCAGGTGTAGATGGCAAGCCCCGCATTGGCGCTGTTAAAGACCGAAAGCCCCAGTTGAACGCACGAGCCGATAATGGCCGTGTGCACGACCGGGTGATGCCCGTTGAGCAGGACATTGGGGTTGAGTAGGCGCAGGTAGTCGCTCGTGCCGTTGGGATAGTTGAACCACTGGCGAATCTGCGCACCCGTATCTCCCATAAAAAGGCCGGGCAGCGAAGCGATGAGCGTGGGCGCCCAGGCGATCATAAGCACCAGGAAGGGCCCGGCAAAGGGATGGGCCGAGAGCACGGCGTGAGCCACACGCCATACGCGGCCAAAGTGCGCTTCGGAAAACGGAATGCGCCGAGAGCTCAGCCAATCTAGACACTCAAAAGCCAGGTAGAAGGCAACGATCGCCAAGAGCATCCAGCCCGCGCCGCCAATCCAGGCACAGATGATGCGGGCCTTGTCGCCAAGAACAATCTCGGCCGAGTCGGTGAGGTCGTAGCTGCGGCCGAACACCATGCAGATGGCGAAAAACAGCGACGGCAGAATGATCGACGGGCGCCAGGTGTCGCCACGGCCAAAGAATACGTAGCGAAACGGCAGCGTGAGCAGGCAGGCAAGCGCAAGCAGCATGACCGCGTCGGTATGGCCGGCAAACGAGAGGAGCACCTCGTAGCACACGTACAGCATGCCCGAGGCTTTGGGGTCAATCGCCAAGACTGCGTTGCTCGACACCGGGGCGGGATCGATGGAAAACGCCGTGGTCGCCAACAGCGCGAGCAGAAATGCGATGAGCGTCTGCTTGGCGGGGTAGCGCTTAAACCAGACGATGCGGGCCGCGTCGCGCGCAGCCGTTGTGGAGAGATCGGAATCCTTCACAGTCCAAAGAGCCTTTCTAGAAACCTGCCAAAAAGGGACAGGTTTATTTTGGCAGGTTTTATCTGGGGAAACGTTACGGTTCTGTCATCGTTGCCCAGCAAACCACCACAAAAGTGCCTGTCCCCTTTGTGGTGGTTAGGAGTCGAGGTAGATGCGCTGGGGACGGTTGCGGCGGAGGGCAAAGATGACGAGCGCCAGGCCCGCAATCACGAGCGGAAGGCTCAGCAGCTGACCCATCGTGATGACGCCGCCCAGCAGATAGCCCAGCTGGGCATCGGGCACGCGCACGAACTCGACGAGGAAGCGGACGATGCCGTAACCCATCACAAACACGCCCATAAACGTGCCCTGGGGCAGCAACGGCTTTTTGCGGCTGAGCACCTGCAGGATGCAGAAGAGCACAATGCCCTCAAGAAATGCCTCGTAGAGTTGGGAGGGGTGACGCGGCATATCGCCCGCAGTCCCGCCAAAGACTACACCCCAGGGCAGATCGGTCGGCTTGCCCCACAGCTCACCGTTGACAAAGTTGGCACAACGGCCCAGACACAAGGCCAGCGGCGCGCCGATGACAGCAAGGTCTGCCAGAGTCCATGCGTCGAGCTTATACATGCGGCAAACGATGATGCCGCCGATAATGCCGCCGACCAGGCCACCGTGGAAGCTCATGCCGCCTTCGTTGGTGGCAAAGATCTCGAGCGGATGTGCCCAGTAGTAGCCGTCGCCGTAAAAGATGACGTAGAACAGGCGGGCGCCGATGATAAGGCCAAAGACCACACCGACCACGACGCTCGTCAGGTCGTCAATCGTGATGCTAAAGCCCCAGCGACGCTGCGTGCGATACATGACGACCGCCGTGAGCAGAGCTCCGACCACATAGGCCAGACCATACCAGTAAATCGTGATGGGCCCCGCCGAAATCGCGACGGGATCAAGCATATGGTAGAAGTCGTTGAGCATGTCGACCCTCCTACTCCCTACATACAAATGCGGCCGCGGGCCTTGCGCTCGCAGCCGCATATTTGGGCGTAACGTCTATGCGGAGTATGCCGTCCGCAGCTTTCGCATCTTAGAACGGCGCGTACTCGTCGTACAGGTCGTCGGTCTCGCCGGAGGCATTAACCTGCTCGACACGGGTAACGCCGGGCACATGCTCCTTGAGGATACGCTCGATACCCATGGACAGGGTCAGCGCGCTCATAGGGCAGCCGGCGCAGGCACCCTGCAGCTCCAGTTTGACGACGCCCTCGTCGTCAACACCCACATACTCCATATCGCCGCCGTCGGCCTGCAGGTTGGGGCGAATCTCTTCAAGAACCTTCTTAAGCAGCTCTTCGTTAACAGCCACAGGGGCTCCTTTCTCACAATAACGCGGGCACGCCCGCGGACAGGGGCTATGTTACTACAGCCATGTACCCGCTCACGAGCCATCCATGCGCGCGGACACGACTTTCACGAGCAGTCAATTTGGGACGGGGATCTTTTAGCTGCCTGTTGTTACCAGCTGGCATTGTCACGCGCTACTGCTGAGCCTGCCCCTCGGTACCGATGTGAACATCGACGATAACCTGGCGGTAGCTAATACCGCAGGAGTCGAGAATGCGGCGGCTGATGCGGCCGTCGTCGGTGTCGGCGTACTTGTTGTCCAGGTAGACAACCTCGCCCACACCCACCTGCGCCAAAATCTTGGCGCAGTCGTGGCACGGGAACAGCGTGACGTAGACCGTGGAACCCTCGAGGTCCTTGAGCGAGCCACGGTAGTTGAGCACGGCGTTGGCCTCGGCATGGACCACGTAGTTGTGCTTGTCCTGCAGCGGGTCGTCGCTCGTACCCCACGGGAAAAAGTCGTCGTTGAGCGCCGAGGGCGTACCGTTGTAGCCCACCGAAAGGATACGGTGGTTGGTGCTGGCGATGCACGCACCCACCTGCGTGTTGGGGTCCTTGCTGCGGCGCTGTGCGGCGATGGCCACGCTCATAAAGAACTCGTCCCAGCTAATGACGTCCAGGCGCTTGCCTGACGAAGTTTGATGAAGATCGTCCGACATGGCAGACACCTCCGTAATCGCAATAGTTTGACCCATTGTAGCAGGTGAAAGGTGGGGGGCGTTTGTCCCACCGGCGCCCTCACTTTTACACGCGGCGGGGCTTTTGGTTGATGCGGTAGAGCTCGGCGAGTCCTCGCAACGTCAGCGCGTCGTCTACCGTCAGGCTGTGGCCGACCAGCGACGCGAGCGCCTCGGCATCGTCGCCGGTAATGACGATGGGCACGTCGCCCTCCCCCGCGGCCTTGGTCGCGCGCATCTCGGCGAGCACCATGTCGAGCATGCCGTCGATGCGGGCCACCTCGCCCAGAACCACGCCCGAACGCATGGCCTCGCGCGTGTTGCGGCCGATCACATGCGTGGGTGCCGAGGGCTCGACCTGCGGCAGACGCGCCGCAGCAGCCGAAAGCGAGCGGGCGCCAAGCGCCAGACCCGGCGCGATGACGCCGCCCACAAAGGTGCCGCGCGCGTCGATGACCTCGATATTGGTCGTGGTACCCAAGTCGATCACGATGCACGGAGAGCCGTAGACGGCACGGGCCGCCACGGCGTCGGCAATGCGGTCGGGGCCGATCTCGGCCGGATCGTCGTAGTGTACGGGCATGCCGGTCTTGAGGCCCGGCCCCACGGTGAGCACGCGTCCCGTGCAGGTGCGGGAAAGCGCCGCCTTCCACGGGCTGTCTCTTATACACATCTCCGAGCCCACGAGACATGCGCAGATCTCGT
>USHF01000078.1 GCA_900554465.1 uncultured Collinsella sp. | reverse complement strand
GGCGCCGTCCTCATAGGCAAACTTGAGCTCGCTCGGCTGCTCAATCAGACGCATGACCTCATCGGCAAGCTCGAGCGCGCCCTCGCCGCCCTTGGCCCAAACCTCGGAAAGCTTAACGTTGACGCCGAGCTTCTGACACTCGGACTCGATGAGCGCAAGCTCGGCCTCGGTGTCCGTCGGGAAGCGGTTGATGGCGACTACGCAGGGCAGACCATAAACGTTCTGGATGTTGTCGACGTGACGCAGCAGGTTGGGCATGCCGGCCTTGAGTGCCTCGAGGTTCTCCTCGTTGAGGTCGGCCTTGGCGACGCCACCGTTGTACTTCAGCGCACGAGCGGTCGCGACGACCACGACGGCGCTGGGGCGAACGCCCGTCATGCGGCACTTGATGTCGAGGAACTTCTCGGCACCCAGATCGGCACCGAAGCCGGCCTCGGTAATGGCGACATCGCCAAAGCGCATCGCCATACGCGTGGCCATGATGGAGTTGCAGCCGTGGGCAATATTGGCGAAGGGACCGCCGTGGACAAACGCGGGCGTACCCTCGAGCGTCTGCACCAGATTGGGCTTGAGCGCATCCTTGAGCAGGGCCGCCATGGCACCCTGAGCCTTAAGGTCACGGGCGCGAACGGGCTCGCCGGCATAGCTGTAGCCGACAACAATCTCGCCCAGGCGCTCCTTGAGGTCATTGATGCTCGTGGACAGGCACAGGATTGCCATGACCTCGGAGGCAACGGTGATATCGAAGCCGTCCTCGCGCGGCACGCCCTGGGCCTTGCCGCCAATACCGTCGATGACATGGCGCAGCTGACGGTCGTTCATGTCGACGACGCGCTTCCAGGTGATGCGCTTAACATCGATACCGAGCTGGTTGCCCTGCTGAATATGGTTGTCGAGCATGGCGGCCAGCAGGTTGTTAGCGGCACCGATAGCGTGGAAGTCACCGGTAAAGTGCAGGTTGATGTCCTCCATGGGGATGACCTGCGCCCAGCCGCCGCCGGCGGCACCGCCCTTGACGCCAAAGACGGGACCGAGCGAAGGCTCACGCAGGGCCACAGCACTCTTGACGCCGCGACGGCGCAGGCCATCGGCCAGACCGATGGTCGTGGTGGTCTTACCCTCGCCCGCAGGCGTGGGGTTGATGGCGGTCACGAGGACGAGCTTGGCCTGGTGATCAGTTGGCTCATTAAGCAGAGAGTAGTCGACCTTAGCCTTGTCGAAGCCGTACGGAATCAGGTGCTTTACGTCGACACCGGCGTTCTTGGCCACCTCGGTAATGGGCAGCGGTGTGACGGAACGTGCGATTTCGATGTCAGTAGGCATGGGAGGTCCTTTCGTTACCGAATGAGAAAAAGACCAATTCAGCATAGCACGGGCGCGCAATAGTAAAACACCCGTAACCGATGAATGGCGATATGTTTATCCAATGCTCAGCGATAGCTTAACAGCCCGCCAAAACAAAGCGCCCTAAATGGTAGGTTCAATCCCCAAGTGCTCAAAGGTGCGAAGCGTTGCCTGGCGGCCCTGGGGCGTGCGAATCATCAAGCCGCACTGCAGCAGATAGGGCTCATAGACATCCTCGAGCGTTCCCGGGTCCTCGCCCACCGCGCTGGCAAGCGTTGTCAGGCCCACGGCACGTCCGGAGAACGTCTTAGCGAGTGTCTCCAAAATGCGAATATCCATCCAGTCCAGACCAAGCTCATCAATCTCGAAGAACTCGAGTGCCTGACGGCAAATGTCAAGCTCAATAGGACCGTTGCCGCGTACCTGCGCATAGTCGCGCACACGCTTGAGCAGACGGTTGGCCAAGCGCGGCGTGCCACGCGAACGTGAGCCGATCTCGAGCGCACTCAGATGATCGATCGTCACGCCCAGAATGGTTGCCGAGCGCGTCACGATCTGGGCGAGCTCCTCGACCGTGTAGTAGTCCAGGCGATACGAAATGCCAAAGCGGTCGCGCAGCGGGCCGGTCAGCATACCCGAGCGGGTCGTTGCCGCCACCAGCGTAAACTTAGGGATATCCAGGCGAATCGAACGTGCGGCCGGGCCTTTACCGATCACGATATCGAGCGCAAAGTCCTCCATCGCGGGGTACAGGACCTCCTCGACCGAACGGTTGAGGCGGTGGATCTCGTCAATAAACAGCACATCGCCCGGCTGCAAGTTAGTAAGGATGGCCGCCAGGTCGCCCGTACGCGCGATGGCGGGGCCACTCGTGGTCTTGATCTGAGCGCCCAGCTCGTTGGCGATAACGGTGGCCAGCGTGGTCTTGCCCAGACCCGGAGGGCCCGAAAAGATCACGTGGTCGAGCGTCTCGCCACGGCTCTGCGCCGCCTCGATCAGCACGCGAAGGCTCTGCTTGATATGCTCCTGACCGCAGTAGTCGTCCAGGCGCTGGGGACGCAGGGTACGGTCGACATCGAGGTCTTCGGACGTCAGCTCCGAGCCCACCATGCGCTCACCGTGCGCCATGGATGCCGCCGGCGAATTGCCGGGCGTCGCCCACAGGTCCTGAGAGTCATCGGCTTCCCACATCACGCATCCATTCCAAGTCGCTTAAGCGCCGCGCCGAGCAGATCCTCGACACGCATATCCTGCCCATCATACCCGCTCAGGGCAACCTCGGTCTCCTGCGGGCTAAAGCCCATGGAAAGGAGCGCCGCACGGGCGTCATCGATCGCCGAAGGAGCGGCGGCGGGCACGGGCATCGCAACCTGACCGGGGATCGCATCGACCGGCACAAAGCCCTTGTCCTTGGCAAAGGTGCTCTTGAGCTCCAAGATGAGGCGCTGGGCGGTCTTTTTGCCCACGCCGGGCACCTTGGCCATGCCCTTGTCGTCCTCGGCCATCACCAGGGAATACAGCTGTCCCACGGTATAGGTGGAGAGCACGGCAAGCGCCAGGCGCGGACCGACACCCGAGACGGACACGAGCCGATCGAACATCGTGCGCTCGTCCTTGGAGGCAAAACCAAAGAGCATCATGGCGTCCTCGCGCACCTGCATACGGGTATAAAGGCGCACCTCGCCGCCGGGCGTCGGCAACGTGGCCGCAGTGCTGCCCGAGATGCCGAGTTCAAAGCCAACGCCCGACACGTCGACGACAGCAGAACTCATCGTGGCCTCGACAAGCGTTCCATGGAGCTGGGAGATCATCAGTATCCGGTTCCTCTCTGTTGATAGAACTCGCCGCCGGTGAGGGCGCGGGTGCGGCTGAGGTTAACGTGGCAGATGGCGCAGGCCAGGGCATCGGCGGCATGGTCGGGATGCGGGTCGTGATCGAGCTGCGTGAGCGTACGAACCATATACGCGACCTGCCGTTTGTCCGCAGCGCCGGTGCCCACAACAGCCTGCTTAATCTGCATAGGCGTATACTCGCCAATCTCGAGCGCGCATTCCGAAAGCGCCACGAGCGCGGCGCCGCGGGCATGCGCCGTAGGGATGGCCGAGCGAACGTTGGCGCCAAAGTAAATGCTCTCGATAGCAGCGGTATCGGGTCGATAGCGCTCCACGACACCCTTGAGGTCGCGGGCGATATGCGACAGGCGCACCGCGAGCGGACTGCCTGCGCTGGTCTCGATGCAGCCATAGGCACGGCAGCGAACCTCGCCACGCCGCTCCTCGATAATCCCCCAACCCGTATGAGCCAAACCGGGGTCGATACCCAAAATGACCAAGCCAACCTCCCCTCGCCACAAGCACAGCGCAAGACAAGGCCCCGTGCATCATTCACGAACGTCTGTTCTAGAATAACACAACAGCGACCGTATCTAGCAAGCAAGGTTGAACCATAGGTTGGGCATAAGTCAGCGAGCGAGTCCCTGCCGTGGCAAGGTGTCGCGAAAGAGGAGCGCCGCGTACTTCTGTACGCAAGCGACGGTTTGAGCGGCAGATTGCCCGGCAGGGGCTCGCGCAGCGTCGACTCGTTACGCGGTTTGGCAAAACCGCGTAACCTTGCCCCTATCCCATAGTTAATTTTGAGAGAAAAAGGGGAACTGTCGGGGATCAACCGGCGGATGCGGCATCGGGCCACCCTGAGGACCACCTTGCGGGCCACCCTGGCCGCCCATCATCTTATCGATGGCGTCCTGAACCTCGCCCTCGAACTTTTTCATTCCCTCGTGCAAACGACGCTGACCGTCCTCAGAGCGCAGCTCCTCCATCTGCTCGGGCGAAATACCCAGTAGCTCGCCCAGCACGCCCATCATCTCGTTTCGCATGCGCTCGCTCGTATCCTCGTCAGCAAAACGGCGCACCTCGGCGCGCGCCAGCGAATCGACCGTCATACGCTCCTTGCCGTTAAGCCCCAGGTCGGACCACGCGAGCATGTACGGCCAGGAGCGCTCGGCAAACGAACGGGACGAAACGATCGGCGCCGTCGGCAACATGCGGCGGGCAGCCTCACCCTGTCGAACGAGCATCAGCAGCAGCGAGCAGGCCTCAGGCTTGCCAGCGGCCATCGGGATGTCGTCGAAAGATCGATTGCGGTCCACGTGCGCCTCAAGCGCGCCATCGATCTCACCCGACTCGACCCCGCCGAGCAGCTGTGCCGCGCGGTCGAGCATATCGACCGGACCGTCGAGCGTCGAGAGCGCCTGCGCCAGCACGCGCTCCATACAATCTTCCACCGCGTTGAGCGTCACGAGCTCTTGGGGCACCACGGCAGACGCGCGGTTGCGCACACGCGCCACAAACTCAAGCGTCGACAGGTACACATCGCCAAAGGGCGCAAAATCGCCCTGGTAGCCGCCGCAAAGCGCCGGCGCCGCCAGCGCGTACTCGGTTTTGGACAGCGGACTCAACGCCATCGCACCCAGCTCGAGCGCCGTATCCTCCAGCATGAGGCCCAGCGTGCGAGAGCGCAGGCGCTCGGCGTCGCCCGCCGACACATCGCGGTCGAGCACGCGCGCGGCATCCGGCGCATCGCGCTCAACCGTGCGAATATGCAGGCGCTCGGCAATGGCGCGAACGGCGGCACAGCGAGCAGCCTCGGCCTCCTCCTGCGCCGGCGTAAAGATGCGGTTGCGCCCCAGCACCAGGCCAATCACATTACGTGGGCCCAGAGCGTCGACGGCCAGCGCCGCCAGCAGGGACGACGGCAAGTCGCCCTCGAGTGCCACCACGGCGCGCGACGCACCGTGGGCCTGGGCGTTGTCGCGCACGGCGAGCACCAGCGCCTGCCACAGCCACTCCTCGGAACGGAACTCGGGCAGTTCGTGATCTTCCAGGGCATCGAGCATCACGCCGCGCTGAATCTCCTGAACCAGCAGGCTCTCCTCAAAACACGGCGCTTGGGCCACCACGCGACCGCAGTCGTCGAGCACAAACGAACCGCCGGTATACACCGACTCGTCATAGGCACCGACCGGCGCCATACAGGCAAACCACACGCTGCGCTTGGATGCGATCTTGCGGTAGGCGCCGCTGCGAACGGCGGGAATGGCGGCAGTCTCGCGGTCGGTCATGTCAAACGCATTGAATTGGAAATACGCAATGAGGTCAACACCGGTCGGCAACATCTCGAGTTCGCGGTCCAAGTCAAAAATCACGGCGATGCGCACGCCGTCCACGTCGAACACCGGCGGCGCCCAACGCGTGTCGTTGTTCTCGCCACGCTGCAGGGCAATGCTCGAACGCGCCGGCACCACATGACCGTCCTTGAGCATCATGTAGTCGAGCAGCGGCTGACCCTCAAACGAAACCGCCGCGGGCACGATGCAGATCATGTCAAGCTCCTGGATGCGCTCGGCGACACCAGTCAAGCCGGCAAGCATGTCGTGCTCAAAGTCGGCAGCGCCCACCAGGCCACCGGGCATGGCGCCCATAAAGAGCGGAGCCGGAACGCACAGCACGCGCGCCCCGCGCTCGTGGGACAGACGAGGCTGGTCCTCGTTGCGGCCGCAAATGCCCTCAATATCACCCAGGCGCATATCGATCTGTGCAAGCGCGAGCTTCATGGCTCAGCCCTTTCCGTCGTAAACCATCGAAATCGTAGTAAAAGCGCCGGCCGCATGATGCAGTCGGCGCTCGCATGTGCATATGCTGGCTATGATACCCCGAGCGGGGGCGCGCTCCTAGAACGTCGCGGACCACAGCCCGTGCAGGTTGCAGTAGGCATAGACGGTACCGGTCTTGGAACCGCCGGCAAAAAACGTCGCGGGCTTCATGCCGGGCTCAAGGTAATGGACCTCTAAGCGGCCCTCGGCCTCAAGGGCGATCCACTCAATATAGTGCTCGGGCAGGCTGGGGTGCTCGACCGAGCCAACGCGTGCGCGAATCACGTGACCGTCGCGCTCGGTCTCGACAACAGGCACGTGCTTCTCGTGCGCCGCGTCCTCAGTGTTTGCGGTCAGTTCCGTGCAACCGGCAGGGGTTGCAACGTCGTTGCCAAGGGCGGCAATGAGCTTACCGTCGGGGTCCTTAAAGAATTTCGCCATGATGTTCTCCTTTGCTGACGTGCCAATGTTCTTGATGGTTCTTATGCCCAAAGGCAGACAAACCATCCACGGCATTGCAAATGAACACATAACGGGCGGGGACGATGGGGCAGCGTGCGCTATCCGCCCTGGCGGCCCCACCCGAGCGGGTTAGCGCCCGTCGCCGCCCAGCAGCGCCAGAACATCTTCGCGGGTAAACAGCGCCGACGAGATGCCGTCGCCGCCGAGCACGCTGTTGACCAGGTCGCGCTTGGACTCCTGCATCTGCATAATGCGCTCCTCGATCGTGTCCTTGGCGATGAGCTTGTACACGGTCACGGTATGTTGCTGGCCAATACGATGCGCGCGGTCGGTCGCTTGGTCCTGCGCCGCCACGTTCCACCACGGGTCGTAGTGAATGACCTGTCTCTTATACACATCTCCCGAGCCCACGAGACATGCGCAGATCTCGTATG
>USHF01000077.1 GCA_900554465.1 uncultured Collinsella sp. | reverse complement strand
GGCTCGGAGATGTGTATAAGAGACAGGTCGGTGGCCTCGTAGGAGAACAGCACCTCGGGCCAGTGAACGTTGGGGGCGCCAACGAAGGTCAGGCTGTGGCCGCCCAGGTCGAGCACGTCGCCCTCTTTGACAACCATCTTGCGCTCGGGGTAGTCCGTGCCAAAGTAGTTGACCATCATGCGGAAGGCGCCCATGCTTGCCACAATCTGCGCCTGGGGATAGCGCTCCATAAAGGCGGCGATGCCGGCGGAGTGATCGGGCTCCATGTGATGGATGACCAGGTAGTCGGGCGTGCGACCGTCGAGCACGGCCTCGAGGTTGCCGAGCCACTCGTCGACAAAACCGCCATCGACCGAATCGGCGACAGCGATCTTCTCGCCCAAGATAACGTAGCTGTTGTATGCCATACCGTTCTCGGACACATCGTACTGGCCCTCGAACAGGTCAATGTCGTGATCGTCAACGCCAATGTAGCGGATATCCTTGGTGATCTCCATCAGGCAAAGCCTCCTAGATAGACAAATGAACCCGTCTATCATAGCACTCACCTTTATAGCCACGGCTATCTGCCAGCATCCTTACCGATTGTTATTGAAGCGCAACGCCAAGCCGTTGACCTGCGAAAACTATGCGCGCGGAGCTGCCGTGGTATGCCGAACGATGAGCTGACCGGGAATGCGAATGGCGACGGGCCTGTCCGACGCCCCCGCCTTGGGAACCGCATGCTCGAATACCTCGCGTCCACGCTGATGCAAGTCGAATCGAACGGTCGTGAGCTCGTTGTGTGCTACAAAATCATCGAGCGAATCATCGACGCCCACCACGCTCACGTCCTCGGGCACGCGCAAGCCGCTATCGCGCAGCGCGGCGATGGCACCGTTTGCCATTTGGTCGTTTGCCGCGTAAATCGCCGTCATGGTGCGGTCGTGCTCGGCCAGATATCTGCCGGCTTCGTATCCGCTGTTGGCAGACCAATCGCCCTCGAGCGGCGCCTGCGGCTTAATGTGCTTACGCTCGAGTGCATCCTGCCAACCGGCGCGACGAAACTGCTCGTCGACCGAGAACGACGGGCCGCCAATATAGCGAATCTGATCGTGTCCCAGCTCAAACAGGTGATCCATAAGCAATAGCGAGCAGCCGTAATGGTCGGAATCGACTGTGGTCACCCGCGGGTGCGCATACATGGTGACGATAACCGTGCCAATACCCGGCAACGGGTCGAATGTCTCAAAATCGGGCGCCATACGACTCATGCCGATGATGATGCCGTCCACCGGCAATGCGGCCATACGACGCGTGGCCTCGGCAAGCGAAAACTCCTCGGTCTTGGACATCTCAACCAGCGTGATGGCGCAATTATGCTCACGAGCAGCACTGGCGATGCCGTCGATCATTGAGAGGTTGCCAAACTTGGTAACATCGTTGACGCATAGGCCAACCGAATGGTAACGACCGTCGCGCAGCGAGCGACCGGCATAGCTCGGACGGAAGCCGAGCTCTTGCATAGCGGCCTGCACGCGCTGGCGCGTCTGCTCGTTAACGTTGGGCAAGCCGTTGGCGACGCGCGAAACCGTCTGCTGTGAAACGCCAGCAGCGCGGGCGACGTCGGCCATGGAGACCGGACGCGAACTGGTATCGTTGGACGGGCGCCTTGCCACAGGATCACCTTCACCCTTGAGAGATCTGAATAGCGTGAATGCCGGCCCGGGCAGAAATACATCCCGCGCCGAGGCCCGCTATCGTCGGACGCATGTTAACGTACTCTACTTTTTCTATCTGCATCTCTTCTGCTTTATAAGTCCATACGGCAGTACCGTTCACGGCTGAATTTCTACCGATTACCAGATTCTCAAAAAGTGATAAGTGTTGTGTTATGAGTACGTTAACATAGCCCGTAACGTGCGGCATCGTAGATGCTGAGTTTATGCCGCTTCAGATTGTTAACGTACTCACTACGACGGAAAACTCGTCAGTATGCGCCAAGGAAAGGACCCTCATGACCACCCCCGACGAAAAGACACTCGCCACACTCACCAAGCTGTTTGAGGAGGAGTTTGGCCCCATCGGCGACCGCCAGGTGCTCTACGTGCACGCGCCCGGCCGTTCCGAGATCAGCGGCAACCACACCGACCACGAGGGTGGCCACGTTATCGCCGGCTCGCTCGATGTCGCCGTTGACGGCATCGCCGTGGCAACCGATTCCAACAAGGTCCGCGTTGCCGACGAGGGCTATCCCACGTTTGAGATCACGCTCGACACGCTGGATGTTCAGGAGTCCGAGAAGGGCACGTCCGCAAGCCTCGTGCGCGGTATGGCCCACGAAATCGCTGCTCTGGGCGTTGAGCCCCAAGGCTTCGACTTTGCCTTTACCTGCTCCGTCCCCTCGGGTGGCGGCCTTTCTAGCTCCGCCGCTGTCGAGGCGGCTTACGGCCGCGCCATGGAGACGCTCTGGGGCGCGCCCGCCATTGAGCCCGTCACGCTCGCCCAGATGAGCCAGCGCACCGAGAACAACTATTACGGCAAGCCCTGCGGTCTTATGGATCAGGCGGCTGTGTGCCTGGGCGGCCTCGCCTACATGGACTTTGAGGATCAGGCTCGACCTAAGACCCAGAAGCTCGAGCTCAACTTTGAGGATCACGGCTATGCGCTCGTGCTCGTTAAGGTCGGCGCCGACCACGTGGCGGCTACCGACGACTACGCCGCCGTTCCGCGCGAGATGCAGGACGTCGCCGCCGAGTTTGGCAAGGCACGCCTGTGCGAGGTCGACGTTGCCGACTTTGACGCCAAGCTCCCCGAGCTGCGCGCCAAGCTGGGCGACCGCGCCTGCCTGCGCGCCGTTCATTACTGGTACGAGAACGGCCTGGTCGATAAGCGCTGGGCGGCCCTCAACGCCGGCGACATTGATCGGTTCCTGGTCCTGACACGTGAGTCCGGTGCCAGTTCTGCCATGTACCTGCAGAATGTCGTCGCCAAGCTGGGTTCCGAGCAGCCTTCCATGTACGCGCTTGCTCTTGCCGAGCATGTGCTCGACGGCCGTGGCGCCGTTCGTATCCACGGCGGCGGCTTTGGCGGTACCATCCAGGCCTTCGTGCCGCTCGAGCTGGTCGACACCTTCATTGCCAAGATGAACGGCTGGCTTGGCGAGGGCTCTGCCCGCCACTACGCGATTTCTGACAAGGGGGCTTACGCGGCATGGCTGTAATGACTGACGTGCGAGAGGCCGCGCAGAACCTGATCGAGTACGCCATCCACCGATCGATGATCGGCCAGGACGACCGGATCTGGGCATACAACACCATTTTGGAGTGCATCGGCGCCACGGGTCCCGCACTCGATATGGCCTGGGCGCTCCAGGTTGAGAAACTCTCGCTCTTGCACCCCAATACCCTGCCCGACTTTGATCTTGAAGGCACGCTTGCCGCGCTTTCCGAGGCCGCCGTTACCAACGGTGCTGCCGAGGACACGGCATCGGGCCGCGACCGCATCGCCATGCGCATCATGGGCGTGCTGATGCCGAGGCCTTCGGTTGTAAACGAGGAGTTCAACGGACGCATGGGCGTCAACGAGCCCCGCGCCGCGACCGACTGGTTCTACGGCCTGTGCTGCGACGCCGGCTACGTGCGCCGCGCCGCCATCGCGCGCAATATCAAATGGAGCACCCCCACCAACTGGGGCGACCTCGAGATCACCATCAACCTGTCCAAGCCCGAAAAGGACCCGCGCGATATCGCCGCGGCCGGTGCGGCCAAGAACACGGGTGAGAGGTATCCCGCCTGCCAGCTGTGCATCGAAAACGAAGGCTACCCTGGACGCTCCGCCGCAACCGACGGCGGCGCCCACCCCGCCCGTCAGAACCTGCGCGTTATCCCCATCCAGCTCGACGGCGAGCGCTGGGGCTTCCAGTACAGCCCGTATGCGTACTTTAACGAGCACTGCATTGCCATGAGCTCCAAGCATCGCCCGATGCACGTGGATCGCAAGAGCCTGACCTGCCTGCTCGACTTTGTCGACCTGTTCCCGCACTACTTTATTGGCTCCAACGCCGACCTGCCCATCGTGGGCGGCTCGATTCTGTCGCACGACCACTTCCAGGGCGGCGCACACGAGTTCCCCATGATGCATGCCACCGAAGTCTCGCAGTTTAGCGTGCCCGGCTTTGACCAGGTCAGCGGTACCGTGTTGCAGTGGCCGCTTTCGGTGCTGCGACTGCGCTCGCACGACCGCGCCCAGCTGCTCGACGCTGCCGAGAAGATTATCCTCGCCTGGCGCGAGTGGACCGATGAGTCGGTTGGCGTTATCGCACACACGACCGACGGCGTAGCGCACAACACCGTGACGCCCGTCATCCGCCGCGTCGACTCCCGCGGCAATGCCGGCGGCGAGATTTACGAGGCCTACCTGGCGCTTCGCTGCAATATCACGACCGACGAGCATCCGCTGGGCGTTTTCCACCCGCATGCCGAGTATCACCACATTAAGAAGGAGAACATCGGCCTGATCGAGGTCATGGGCCTGGCTATTTTGCCGCCGCGCTTGGTTCCTGAGCTCGGTGCTGTCCGCGAGCACCTGCTGGCGGCCAAAGCCGATGTCAGCTACGACCTTGCCGGCGCGCTCGAGGGCGATGATCTTTGCCGCAGCCATGCCGCGTGGGCCGAGGATGTCTATGCCCGCCGTGCCGACGAGCTTACGGCGGATAACGCCATCGATATCCTGCACGAGGAGGTCGGCGTGGTGTTCGGCCACGTGCTCGACAACGCCGGCGTCTTTAAGTGGGACGAAGCCGGCCGCGCCGCCCAGCAGCGCTTTATCGACTCGCTGTAATGATCCCTTGGGGACGGAGGAAAACGGATCATTTCGTCTTCAAGACAACGGCGCCCGCCGGCAACATCGCCGGCGGGCGCCGTTTTTTGAGTGTAGTCATTGGGGATGTTCTTAAACGACTGGTCATTAAAGAACGTCCCCGACGACTAATGACTCGAGCGTGGAAAATCTCCCACTTTGAGCTCGTATGGGCACCAAAAGCGGGAGATTATCCACGCTCATTCTATTAGGAGTCGCAACCGCTACAACTCTACGACCTCAACGCCGTTGTAAATCTCGTCCCAGCGGTCCATGACCAGGTGGCCGGTCTTGGGATCCATGGCGTTGAGCTTGCCGCAGGTATTGGCGGTCTTGAGCACCGTGACGTCGTCGGCACCAGCAGCAATGGCATGCGCAAAGCCGGCGATGGTCGAGTCGCCGGAACCCGTCGCGTTCACAGCCGCAATCGCGGGCGTCTTGGCGCGGAACGCGCGGCCCTCGTGGAAGCCCACCGAACCGGCAGCGCCCATCGAAACGACGACCCAGGGAATACCGGCAAAGCGGCCATCGGCGGCAAGCGCCTCGCGCAGGGCATCGACATCATCGGTCGTAAAGGACGTACCCAGCAGGCCGTTAATCTCGGTCAGGTTGGGCTTTACGAGCTCAGGCTTAGCGTCGGACTCCAGCGCGGCCTCCAGCGATGCGCCCGAGGTGTCGAGCAGCACCTTGGCGCCCGCCTCTTCGGCGATCTTGACGAGCTCGGCATAGTAGCCGGCATCGACGCCACGCGGCAGCGAGCCCGAAAGCGTCACAACGTCAGCCTTCGCTGCAAGCTCGGCGAACTTGGCCGTAAAGGCCTCGAGCTCGGCTGGGACGATCTGTGGGCCGCTCTCCAGCAGCTCGGTCTGATTACCCTCGTGCAGAATATTCAGGCAAATGCGCGTCTCACCGGCGATGGGCACAAAGTCATTCTTGACACCATCGGCATCCATGAGCTCGGCCATATAGGCACCCATGTGCCCGCCAAGCAAGCCGGTTGCAAGTACGTCGTCGCCCAGCTGCAACAGCACGCGGCTCACGTTGAGGCCCTTGCCGCCAGCGGTCTTTTCGGGCGTCACGCGGTTAACATCGTCGATGATCAGCTTGTCGAGCTGATAGCGCGTATCAATCGACGGGTTCATGGTAACGGTCAGAATCATATTGAACTCCTGTTTAGAAAACCGGCCCGCGCCCCCTCACAGAAACGCGAGCCGTCAATTAAAAAGCCGCAGAATGCCGGGTACCGCCAAAACGAAGCACACAAGCTCAGCAAGCAAAAGTGTTATCAGAGCAGTTCGCTTGCCAGACGGCTTCGCAACAACAGGGGCGACCCCACAGGCACCCCCAACGTCAGCGTGAAGCCAGCTGGCGAGGCAAGGTGCCTTGAAGCGAGGCGGCATTGACCTTCTGGCCATGCCGCTGAAGCTGAACGGCAGCTCGCCCGCCAGATGGCTTCGCAGCGTCGACTGGTCTGGCGTTCGGTAGAACGCCGGAACCTCCTTAGTCGTGGTATTCGCCGCGGTCCCACTTCTCCAGGAACTCGTCAAAGAAGTGCGGGTCAGCCTGAGCCTCGGCGTCGGCCTTGTTGCAGGCATCAATCTTGGCAATCAGGGCATCGTGCTCGGGGGTCTTCTCGTAGGGCTCCTCCAGGAAGGCAAGCATGATGTCAGCCATCAGGAACTCGCCGGTGATCTTGCCGCCAAAGCCCACGATGTTGGCGTTGAGCTCGCGACGGGCATACAGGGCAGAGGTCATGTCGCGAACCAGGGCGCAGCGGGCGCCGGGAACCTTGTTGACGGCGTTGGTGATGCCGATGCCGGTGCCGCACAGGGCCACGCCAAAGTCGGCCTTGCCGCTGGCAACAGCCTCGCCCACGGCCTTACCGTAGATGGGATAGTGCGTACGGGTGTGGCTGTAGGTGCCGCAGTCGAGCACCTTGTAGCCAGCCTGCTCCAGGCGGTCGGCCAGATAGATCTTCTCGTCCGTAACGATATGGTCGCAACCGATTGCGATGGTCTTCTTCATCAGAACGTCCTTTCGTCTGAATTCACAAGTTGAGGTAGAAGTTCG
>USHF01000076.1 GCA_900554465.1 uncultured Collinsella sp. | reverse complement strand
CGGCGCCATGTCCCAGGGCTACATCGGCTACCACCTGCAGCAGGGCATCGGCCGCGAGATGCACAAGCGCTATAAGCGTTGGCACGCCGCCACCGTCGTCACCCAGATCGAGTGCGATCCCGACGATCCCGCGTTCAAGAACCCGACCAAGCCGATCGGCCCCTTCTACACCGAGGAGCAGGCCAAGGAGTTCATGGCCGAGGATCCCTCCAAGGTCTTCGTCGAGGATTCCGGCCGCGGCTGGCGTCGCGTCGTCGCCTCCCCCGATCCCAAGAAGATCGTCGAGGCTGACTCCATCCTCAACCTGCTCGACAACGAGTTCATCGTCATCGCCTGCGGTGGCGGCGGCATCCCCGTCGTCCGCGACTACGAGAACAAGGGCTGCTACAAGGGCGTTCCCGCCGTCATCGACAAGGACCTGGGCGGCGAGCTGCTGGCCGAGGACTGCGACGCCGACGTTCTGTTCCTGCTGACCGCCGTTGAGCACGTCGCCATCAACTTTGGCAAGCCCAACCAGGAGGAGCTCGAGGACCTCACCGCCGACGAGGCCGAGCGCCTGGCCGACGAGGGTCAGTTCGGCAAGGGTTCCATGGAGCCCAAGGTCCGCGCCGCCATCAAGTTCGCCCGCTCCCGCAAGGGCCGCACCTGCATCATCGGCGCCCTGGACAAGGCCGCCGAGACCATGGCTGGCCTCTCCGGTACCCGCATCCACGAGTAGTCTCTACTCTGTTGCCTCTCTCGTGGGCGCCAGGCAAAGCGCCCACAAACTAGCCTCTCTTCATGAGCCCTGCAGTCCGCTCCGACTGCGGGGCTTTTGCTATTCACCTAGTCATTGGGGACAAACCCGGCACTTGGGGACGGTCCTTTCCTGCCGGCAGCTTGGGACAGTCCTTAATAGTCATTGGGGACGTTCTTAAACGACTAGTCAAACAAGAACGTCCCCAATGACTACTCATTTAAGTCTGTCCCCAATGACTGCACAATGGCTGGGAAGGCGCATCCCACACCGACGCATTGCCTTCGGGCCCTTTCCCCAGGCTCTCCATAGCTCAGCTGGACTCCCCGCAACCTGTTCCGAGTTGGCGGAACGAGCGCGACGTGGAGTGTCATTCTTTACCGCGTTAGACTAGACGCAGGGAAAGGAGGAGGACATGGATGCTCGCGTCAAGCAGCTTGTAAATATGATCGAGGACGCTCAGCCTGTCGCTGTCGCGGTACTTGCCAAGCGTCTCGAGGTAAGCGAGCGCGCCGTGAGAAACTATATCCATCGCGCAAACGACAACCTTGCAGGGGTTGCACGCATCGTTGGCAGCAAGGGGCAGTATCGTATCGATGTTGCACGTGCAGATGAGCTTGCTCGCTTGCTAGACGGTGCGGCTCTGGCCCATCCGGGCATTCCTGATACGCGCGACGGCCGTGTGTCCTTCCTTCTTAACGACCTCCTAATGCGGTCCCAGTGGGTGACGATTGAGGAGTATGCGGATTTACTCTACGTTTCGGCGCGGACTCTGTCCAATGACATGCGTCTGGTAGAGCAGAAACTCGCCCAATTTGACTTAACGCTTGAAAAGCGCCCACGCTACGGAATCCGCGTTGCGGGCGGGGAGTCGCAACGGCGCCTGTGCCTGGCCTCGCTGGTGAGGCCCGTGTTGCCCGACACCGACGATGCAAAGCTCGCCGAGCACCTGCGGTCCATCGCCGCATGTGTGGACGATGCCCTGACGGCCTCGCCCGTCACGGTGAGCTCGCTGGCATCCCGCAATCTCATCATGCATCTTTACATCGCTCTTGGCCGCATCGAGCAGGGCTGCTATGTCCCAGCTGCAGAATCGGACGTTCAAAAACTGGAGGGAACGCGCGAATACGCCGCGGCTTTCCAGATTGCCGCAAACATCAAGGATGCCCTGGGCGTGAGCATGCCCCGAGAAGAGGTTGCCTTTATCGCAATCCATTTGCTCGGCAGGGGCACGGGCGTGCCCGAGAAGGGCTCTGCCGTTATCTCGGACGAGATGTGGGAGATTGCTTCCGAGATGGTACGTACGGTCAACGATGAGTTTAGGTTTGACTTTAGCAGCGATCTTGAACTTCGCATGAACCTTGCTCGGCATATTGGCCCTCTGGGTTATCGCCTTGAATATCACATGCATATGGATAACCCCATGCTGCCCGATATCAAGACGAGGTTTCCGTTGGCCTATTCGATGGCGGCCGGCACCTCGCAGGTACTCGAGCGTCATTTTGGCAGCCAGCCCTCTGATGAGGAGCTCGGCTACATCGCCATGGCATTTGCCCTGGCCCTCGAGCAGCAAGCCGACCAGCCGCGTCGCAAACGCATCCTGATCGTGTGCGCCTCGGGAGCGGGAAGCGCCCGTATGCTCGAGCACCAGTACCGCAAGCAGTTTGGTATGTATATCGAGTCGATTGAGACATGCGACGTCGCCCGCGTGGGAACGCTCGACTTTTCGCACATCGACTACGTGTTCACAACGGTGCCGCTCAACGTCAAGTTGCCTGTGCCCGTCCGCGAGGTCGATTTCTTCTTGGAGACGAGCGATGTCAACGCTATCCGCAAGGTGCTGAGTGATGACGCTGCGCAATCGGACTCCCTGAGCGCTTTCTTTAGCCGTGCCCTGTTCTTCAACCGCGTTGAGGCGTCGTCGAAGCAGGCCGTTCTCCGATATCTCTCCGAGCGCGCCGTCGAGAGCGGCCGTGTCGATGCCCAGTTTGCCCAAGAGGTTGCCGAGCGCGAGAGCGCGAGTGCCACCTCGTTTGGCAATGGGGTGGCCATGCCCCATGGGATGCATCCTTTGAGCGCCGAGGCCTTTGTTACCGTGGGCCTGCTCGAACATCCCATTCTTTGGGACGAATACGGCCATGAGGTCGATATCGTCTTTATGGTGTCGTTTGCCCGGTCGGGCGGCGATGAGGCGCGGATCTTGAGCTCGCTGCTCGCTGAGATCTTTATGGACCGCCAGGGGGTCGAGCGCTTACGCGAGCGCCGGTCCTGGCATGAGCTGATGGCGCTTGTGCAAGCGCATACGGCTTAAGACTTCTTTTGTCGATGACCCTGTCAATCTACCTGCAATAAACCTCGAGGATTGCGGGCGGGAGATAGGTGTTTCGAATATTCAAGTACAAACCAAACATCACGGGAGAGGAGACCGTTATGGACGATCAGGGAACCGAGATGGTTTCGTTTCAGCTGGTCGCTGCAGCGGGAGAGGCACGCAGCCTTGCCTTCGAAGCCCTTGAAAAGGCAAAGGCGGGGGATTTTGACGCTGCCGCCAAACTCATGAAGCAGTCAAAGGATGCGGGAATCAAGGCTCACCACATCCAAACGCAGCTGCTTTCGACCGAGGCGGCGGGCGAGCATCTGTCGGTGGATGTGTTGCTGGTCCATGCTCAGGACCACCTCATGTGCTCCATGCTTGCTCAGGAGCTCGTGCAGGAGCTGATCTGCCTGTATGAGCGCACTGCAGCCAAGAACGCCTAACGGCGTGCGGCGACTATCCAACCAATCAATGCGAAGGGAATCCCTTATGAAGATCCTTCTTGTTTGCGCAGCTGGCCTGTCTACAAGCATTCTGATGAAGAAACTTGAGAAATACGCGGAGCAAAACGGCATCGAGCTCGATATCGATGCGGTGGGTATCGGCGAGTATCAGGAGACCTGCGCCGATTATGACGTGCTGCTCTTGGGGCCGCAGGTGTCCTACCAGCTCAACACCGTCAAGCAGGGGAGCGGTAAGCCGACCGCGGTCATCCCCGCACAGGACTACGGCATGGGCAACGCCGCCAACGTGCTGGCACTCGCCCAGTCGCTGTTGGGCTAGGAGGCGACCATGGAAAAGTTCATGACCCTGCTTCAGGAAAAACTGACCCCTATTGCCAATTTCTGCGGCACCGAGCGCCACTTTGCCTCCATGCAAAAGGGCTTTATGAGCGCGATCAGCTTCATCTTGGTCTCTGCCGTCTTTATGATCCTCGCCAACCCGCCGGTCACGGCCGACCTGGTGGCGCAGGGCGGGTTCTGGTCCGTCTTTGGCCCTTGGCTCGATTTTGCCACGGCCAATAAGCTCACGCTGCTCATTCCCTTCAACATGACGATGGGCATACTGTCGGTGATCGTGACGTTCGCAATCGCCTATAACCTGGCGGGCACCTACAAGATGCCCAAGCTTAACGCCGGCATGACCTCGCTGGTGATGTTCCTGATCGCCGCGGCGCCGTCGTCCTACTACCAGCTTGCTGACGAGTCCGTGCTCCAGGCGGTCCCCTGCACCTATCTGGGTGCGCAGGGCCTGTTTACCGCCATCATCGTTGCCTTGGTCTCCGTCGAGGTCACGCGCTTCTGCCAGACCAAGGGCATCACCATCAAGATGCCCGATGGCGTGCCGCCGTTTTTGTCCGAAACCTTTGGCGCCATCGTACCTATGCTCGCCAACATCCTCATCTTCTTTGGCGGCAACCTGCTGATCCAGATGATCGATCCCGCGCTGTCCGTCCCCTCGGTTATCGAGAAGCTGCTCGCTGCCCCGCTTTCCGTCGCAGTTGACTCTGTGCCCGGCGCACTGCTTATCTGCTTCATGACGCTGCTGTTTTGGTGCTTTGGCGTCCACGGCAACATGATCGTAATGCCCATCACCGCCCCGGTCACGCTTGCCGCCTTTGCCGCCAACGCCTCGCTCTATGCTGCCGGGCAGCCGCTTGAGTTCCACCCGGCGCTCATGTCGTTGGCCATCAACCTCATCGGCGGCACGGGTAATACGTTCTCTTTTGTGGCGCTCTGCGCGTTTAGGGCAAAGTCGCAGCAGCTCAAGGCATTTGGCAGGGCATCGATCGTGCCGAGCTTCTTCCGTATCTCCGAGCCCGCGATCTTCGGCGCGCCCATCATCTTCAACCCGATCCTCATGATTCCGTTTGTGCTAGGCGGCATGATCTCGGCCCTGCTGTATTGGGGTGCGGTCTCACTGGGTCTTGTCTCTAACTTCTACATCTTGGTGAGCGGCACGTTCCCCATCTTCGTTCAGGGCTTTGTCCAGTGCCTCGACCCGCGCATCTGGGTGTTTACGATCGTTTTGATCGTGGTCATGGCTGTGGTCTGGTACCCGTTCTTTAAGGTGTACGATAACCAGCTCCTGGCTCAGGAGCAGGAGAACGCCGCGGCAGCTTCTGCCGAGGATGCTGAGTAGCATGAGTTACTTTGACAGAACGTCTGCCGCCGGTATGCCCGAGGGCTTTTTGTGGGGTGGTGCCCTCGCCGCCAACCAGGCCGAAGGGGGCTGGAACGAGGGCGGCCGCGGCATGTCGCACTCCGACCTGATCCCACAGGGTTCCGACCGCTGGGATGTAATGTTTGGCAGGCAAAAGCCCGTGGACGATCCGGACAGGCTGTATCCATGCCGCTGGGGCAACGACTTCTTCCATCATTGGCACGAGGATGTCGAGCTCTTTGCCGAGATGGGCTTTAAGTGCCTGCGTCTTTCAATTTGCTGGAGCCGTATTTTTCCCACAGGGATGGAGACCGAGCCCAACGGCGAGGGCTTGGAGTTTTACCGTCAGGTATTCGAGGCGCTGCGCGAGCATGGAATCGAGCCGCTTGTGACGCTGTCGCACTACGACTATCCGTTGGCTCTGGTCGAGCGCTATGGTGGCTGGCAAAGCCGAGAGATGATCGAGCGGTATGCGCACTACGTCGAGACCGTCGGACGCGCGTACCAGGGCCTCGTGCGTTATTGGCTTACGTTCAACGAGATCAACAGCGTGGCGCTGTCCTATCTCAACGCGGGTGTCACGCTCGAGGATGAGCGTGACCGTGCAGCCGTGACCGCGGCGTTCTCGCACCATATGTTTATGGCGAGCGCTCGCGCTGTCGAGATTCTGCACAAGATCGATCCCGCAAACAAGGTGGGTTGCATGGTCGCTGCCGGTGCGACCTATCCGTACCGTTGTGCGCCCGAGGACGTATGGCTTGCGTATGAGGAGGACCGCGGCCGCTACTTCTACACAGACGTGATGGCTGCGGGCGCCTATCCTGCTTGGAAGCTGCGTGCACTCGAGAAAGAGGGTGTTCACGTGCCCTTTGAGCCGGGCGATACGGAGTATCTGGCAGAGCATACGGTCGACTTCATCTCGTTCTCGTACTATTGCTCGCGCTTGGTGTGCGCCGATGATCAGGTGATCGCCGAGAAGGCGGAGGGCAACGTGTTCCCGACGTTGCGCAATCCGTACCTCAAGGATAAAGAGACTGCCTGGAAGTGGCAGATCGATGCGCTGGGTTTGCGCGTGACGCTTGCCGGCTACCACGATCGTTACCATCTTCCGCTCTTTATCGCCGAGAACGGTGTGGGCGGGCTCGATGCGCTGGAAGACGGCAAAGTCCACGATGCGTATCATATTGATTACCTGCGAAGGCATATTCTTGCGCTGCGCGATGCAATTGTCGAGGACGGTGTTGACCTGATGGGATACACGCCGTGGGGCTGTATCGATTTGGTGTCGGCCTCGACGGGGCAGATGAAGAAGCGCTATGGCTTTGTTTATGTTGATGCCGATGATATGGGCAAAGGCACGTTCGATCGCTACCGAAAGGACAGCTTCTGCTGGTACCAAAAGGTCATTGCATCAAATGGCGAGGACTTGAGTTAACTCTTGCAGGTCTGTTGCCCCCGCGGTCCGCTTCGGCCGCGGGGGCTTTTGTTATTGAGGCGGCTGTTCATGAGGAGCATTGCAGGCTGCGGAAACCCGGCACTTGGGGACGTTCCTTTCCTGCCGGCAGCTTGGGACAGTCCTTAAAGGCCGCATCGATCAACTGCGGAAAGCACATCCCAGAATGAGCGTCCAACATGGGGTGCGGTTTCCCTTGAGGCCCTCAATCGGAAAATGCATCCCGGATTTTTGTCGAAAAGCGGTCCCTAGTTTCCCAAACGGGCCGCTAACGGAAAGCTGTCTCTTAT
>USHF01000075.1 GCA_900554465.1 uncultured Collinsella sp. | reverse complement strand
ATAAGAGACAGGCTGGCCCTCCTCGCCCACGGTGACGTGGCCGATCAGGTGCGTCTGCGGCCACACGACGGTATCGCGGCCGATAACGGCGTCGGGGCCGATCCAAGCCTGCGTGGGGTCGATGAACGTGACGCCCTCGGCCATCCAGTGCTCGTTGATGCGGTCGCGCGCGATGGCGGTAAGCTGCGCGAGCTGGATACGGCTGTTGACGCCCAGACCGTCGCGGTAGTCGTCGCAGTGGAAGATGGAGACTGCCTGGCCGTGACCTTTGATGATCTCGAGCATGTCGGGCAGGTAGTACTCGGATTGCGCGTTGTCGTTGCCGATCTCGTTAATGTGGGCGGCGAGCTGCGCGCCGTCAAAGGCGTAGCAGCCGGCGTTGCACTCCAGCAGCGTGGCGGCCTGCTCGGGCGTGCAGTCCTTCTGCTCGATGATGCGCTCGATCTGACCATCGGCGCCCAGCTTGATGCGGCCGTAGCCAAAAGGATCGGGCGGGGTCATGGTCATGACGGTGCAGGCGAGCTCGCCGGTGGCGACGGTTTGCGCGAACTTGGCGACGGTGTCGGCGGTGATGAGCGGCAGGTCGCCGTTGAGCACCACGACGGGGCCTTGCGTGATGCCACAGGCCTCGAGCGCGACCTTCACGGCGTGACCGGTGCCCAGACGCTCGGTCTGCTCGACGCACTCGACCTTGGTGGCGCTGTTGGCGTAGGCGCCGTCGATGAGGGTGCGCATCTCGTCGGCGTGGCTGCCGATGACAACCACGACGCGGCTGCAGCCGGCCTTGATGGTAGCGTCGACGATCCACTGGACCATGGGCTTACCCAGGATCTTGTGCGAAACCTTGCAGTGGTTCGACTTCATGCGGGTGCCCTCGCCGGCAGCGAGGATAATTGCGGTTGCGTCCATGTGATCTCCTGTTACGTTATAGAGACGTGTGTTTGGAAACGATACACGGCGCAATATGATACCGCAGGCATATGACGAGCGCGTAACGATTGGTTTGCGGCGGTTGAGGCTTGCGCCGCCGGCGTGGCGTTTGCACTGCGTACGTGCGGCGTTGGCGGTGCTGCGGAGCTGTTGTTTGAGCGAGGGGACGGGGGTGCCCGTGGACAACATACGAGAGGAGTTTGGCGGCGAGCCCGTCGCGGCATTCTCGATGTCGCATCCGGCTGTGCCGGCACTCTATATAGTGCTGACGCTGGGGCTCACTATGTTCTCGATGCAGCCGGTACTGATTGCGCTGTCACTTGCGGGCGGGCTGGCGTATGGATTTGCGACGCGTGGGGCTGCCCGCACGCTGGGCGCGCTCCGCTGGCAGCTGCCGGTGATTTTGATCGTCGCGGTGCTCAATCCGCTGTTTAGCGCCTCGGGCTCGACGGAGCTGTTCCGTATTGGCATGCGCGCGGTGTATCTGGAGAGCATGGTATACGGCCTGTGCATGGGCGGGCTGTTTGTGGCGAGCGTGCTGTGGTTTGAGGCGGCGGCGTCGATGCTCGAATACGACAAGGTGCTCGCGCTGCTGGGCAATGCCGCACCGGTGATTGCGCTCATGATCTCGATGTGCATGAGGCTTATCCCGCAGTTTTTGCGCCGCGGTCGTACGGTGTTGGCGGTGCAGGATGCGATTGATGTGCCGGGCCGCGCGCCGGCCGACCCCGTGCGCTCGCGCTTGCGGGCGTCGAGCGTGTTGATGGGCTGGGGCATGGAAGATTCGCTGGAGCGTGCGGACGCGATGCGCTCGCGCGGGTGGGGTGCCGCGACGCGTCGTACGACGTATGCGCGGTATCGACTGGGGTGCAGCGACGTTGCCGCGCTGGTCGGGCTCGCGCTGCTTGGTGCTGCCGCGGTGGCGGTGGCGTGGACCGCGACGACGCAGTATTCGTTTTATCCGCAGCTCTCGGTGCCGGCGCCGTGGCCGGGCTATGTCGTGTACGCTGCCTGGATGGTGCTGCCTTGCGCGTTTCATGCGATTGATGAGAAGAGGTTTGGCTGATGGCTCGGTTGGATAGGGGCCCGGTGTCGGGCGCGGCGTGCGGCCCGGATATTCCGGCGATTGAGGTGCAGGGCCTTAGTTTTGCCTATCCCGGGGCCGAGGCACCGGTGCTCGAGGGGCTTGATTGGCGTGTTCCCCAAGGTGCATTTGCGCTGCTTGTTGGCGGTACCGGTTCGGGTAAGTCGACGCTGCTGTCGCTGCTCAAGCCCGAGATCGCTCCGGCGGGCGAGCGCACTGGTGATGCGCGCGTGCTGGGCGAGAACGTTGCCGACATGGACGTGCGGGCATCGGCGGAGCGCGTGAGCTATGTGTTCCAGGATCCCGAGAACCAGATCGTGTGCGAAACCGTGTGGCACGAGATGGCGTTTGGCCTGGAAAACTTGGGGCTAGCACGTGATGAGATGCGCCGTCGCGTAGCTGAGACCAGCTATTTCTTTGGTCTGGAGGACTGGCTTCATCGCGATACCGATACGCTTTCGGGCGGCCGCAAGCAGCTGCTGTCGCTTGCTGCCGTCCTGGCGCTGTGTCCGCGTGTGCTGCTACTCGACGAGCCCACGTCTCAGCTCGATCCCGTTGCCGAGAAGAATTTTCTGCACGCGCTGTTTCGTGTGAATCGCGAGCTGGGCTGCACGGTTGTTGTGGCTACGCATCAACCGCGCCCAATGCTCGAGTATGCGACGTGTGCGTACCGGATTGAGGACGGTCGCGTGCGCGAGGTGGCGGATATGGCTTCTTTGGGGCGTCGAGAATCGCTGTTTTCCGACGACATGTTGGGGTGGGGTGCCGTCCGATGTGCAAAAAACGGAGTATTCAGCAGGCGTGAGGACAATTTGGGCTCTCTGGAGCCGCCCGGGGACGTATCGAGCGCGAAAAAAAGTTCGGAATTGGACAAATCGTCCGAATTTGTGGCGCAAACGTCGCTCGAGAACGGCTCGGAAGCCTTCCCGCGCACGGATGGGAGCAGAATACTCCAAAAAATGCACGGCGGGTCGGCTACCACCCTGGCAGGGAGCTGGTTTCGCTACGATCGCGCGGGCGGTTGGGTTCTGCGCGGGCTCGACGTGGCGTTTTCGGCCGGTGCGGTGCATGCGATCGTGGGCGGCAACGGATGCGGTAAGTCGACGATGCTCTCGGTGCTGGCGAAGACCGCCAAGCTGCAGCGCGGTCGCATGGTGCGCGGAGCGGCCTCGGCGGCGCTGCTGCCTCAGAACCCCAAAGCATTGCTGGTTGCCGAGACGGTTCGCGATGAGCTGATGGAATGGGCCTCGACCTGCGGATATGACGAGAACTTGGCGCGGGAGCGTGCGGCGAGCTTGGGGCTGTCGGGTCTGGATGGGCGCCATCCGTACGATCTTTCGGGCGGACAGCGTCAGCTGCTTGCGTTGGCAAAGCTGCTGTTGATCGGCCCCGAACTGCTATTGCTCGATGAGCCCACCAAGGGTTTGGACCTGGCCAGCCGCCGCATCATCGCCCGCGCCCTGCGCGACCATGCGCAGGCTGGCGGCACCGTCGTCATGGCGACGCACGACCTGGACTTTGCCGAGCAGGTTGCCGATGACATTTCCATGATGTTTGATGGCGAGATCGCCTGCATGGAGCCGCCGACCGACTTCTTTGCCGACAACGTGTTTTATAGGGCGTGATGGGATGGCGGATTATCGCATCGTGCGCCTACTCGCAAAACTGGAGATACCGCTGCTGCTGGCGGTGCCAGCCGTGATGGCTGCGGCGTTGCTGGCGGGCGTTGAACAGGCGGCACTTGCCATGCTTGTCGTGGTGGCGCTGGTGCTCGCGCTGTTCTTTGCGGGTTACGAGGCGTCGCGCCCGGGACTGCGCCAGATTATGCCCACGCTGGTTCTGGCGGCGTTGGCTGCGGCGGGGCGTATTCTGTTTGGCCCCATTCCCGACTTTAAACCGGTGAGCGCCATCGCCATCATCGCAGGGGCGACGCTCGGACGCCGCAACGGCTTTATGGTTGGAGCGCTGGCGGCACTGACCAGTAATTTCTTTTTTGGACAGGGCATGTGGACGCCGTGGCAGATGTATGCCTGGGGGCTGGTTGGCTATGTTGGCGGCGCGCTAGCGTATGCGGGTGCGTTCGACCGCGTCGACGGCACCGTGCGCATGCCAGCACTGCTGGCGTACGGCTTTGCGTCGGGCCTGCTCTATGGCGTCGTGATCAACGCATATGACATCATTGGTTTTGTACAGCCGCTTACTTGGGCGGGTGCCGTGGCGCGTCTTGCCACGGCAGTGCCGTTCGATATTACGCACGGCCTTGCGACCTGCGTGTTTTTGGCCGCCTTGTACAAGCCTTGGTGCCGTCGCATTAACCGTGTCGTCGTGAAATACAGGCTGTAGGGCTGGTTGCGTCGGGGCGGGAATCAATACTGCCGAAGTGTCATTTCAAAACTATGCCGGTTTACGGGGCTAGATTGGCGCAGGCAGACCATGCCGGCTTTTTTCGAAATAGAGTAAGCCGTTCACCTGCGGTTTTATTATCTCGGAATTGCGTATGGTTGGGGGTTCGCGATTCAGCCCCGTAAACCGGCATAGTTTTGGAATGGCCGGCTGATATGACGGGCATCGTGGCCCTCAGAGAGCCAAATTGATCCATTTTCTTCCGTCCCCAGATGTCCCCAGGGAATCAGTTGACGGCGCTTGCCACGAAACTGGCCCATCTACTACGTTTAGCTTGATACTCCCGACCATGACCGCGTTTTATGAAAAACCGCAGGCTTTCTACCTGCGGTTTTCTTTTTGCGTTGTTCGCTGTGGTTGAGGGTGGTGGCTTAAACGTAGTAGATGGGCGTGTTTCGTGGCGGATGGGTCACGCGGACACCCTCACGAGGCCCAAAATGATCCGTTTTCCTTCGTCTCCGGGGGCAGCTGGAGCTAGAGCTCCAACGTAAGGGTGACGGGGCAGTGGTCGCTGCCGAAGATGTCGCCGCGGATGCCGGTGTCGCGTACGTTGTCGGCGATTGCGTCGCTTACCAGGAAGTAGTCGATGCGCCAGCCGGCGTTGTTCTTGCGGGCATTAAAGCGATAGCTCCACCAGCTGTAGACGCCCTCGACGTCGGGGTTTGCCGCGCGCCAGGTATCGGTAAAACCGGCGTCGAGCAGCTCGGTAAACTTGCCGCGCTCCTCGTCCGAAAAGCCTGCGTTGCCGCGGTTGGACTTGGGGTTCTTAAGGTCGATCTCCTCGTGCGCCACGTTAAAGTCGCCGCAGGTCACGACGGGTTTGCCGGTCTCGCGCTCGAGCGCGTTCAAAAAGCCGCGGTAGGCGTCGTCCCACGCCATGCGCACGTCGATGCGGGCGAGTTCATTTTGGGCGTTGGGCGTATAGACGTCGACAAACCAAAACTTGTCGAACTCGAGCGCGCAGACGCGGCCCTCGGTCGCGGCTTGGGCGACGAGCTCGGCAGCCTCGCCTTCGCCGGCGTAGGGCAGCAGTGCGTTGGCGCGTAGCACGCGCAGCGGTTCCTGGCGGCTAAAGACTGCGGTGCCCGAATAGCCTTTACGCTCGGCGTAGCTCCAGGTTTGGTGATAGCCGGGCAGGTCAATATCGACCTGGCCCTCTTGCAGCTTGGTCTCTTGCAGCGCCAGGATACCGACGTCGAGTTCTTGCGCGATCTGGATAAAGCTCGGGTCCTTTTTGAGCACGGCGCGCAGGCCGTTGACGTTCCACGAGGCGAAAGTGTAAGTCTGAGGCATGGTGTCCTTTCGACGGGGTTGGCAGGCTTAAGATTAGCGCAACAGGGGCGGGGTGGAGTCCGCGAGTGATAGTGCGAACGCCGCCGTCCCGGAGACACGGACGGAGGACATATATGACGCAGGCAATATCGGACCCCAAACAGGCCTCCGCCGCGCTGGCGGAGCTGTTCGGCACCCACAAGCGCGTGGTCTTCTTTGGCGGCGCGGGTGTTTCCACGGCGAGTGGCATCCCCGATTTTCGCAGCGTGGATGGCCTGTATCACCAGCAGTTTGCCTATCCGCCCGAGACCATGCTCTCGCATAGCTTTTATGAGGCGCATCCGGCCGAGTTCTTTGACTTCTATCGCACCAAGATGATCGCGCTTAGCGCCAAGCCCAACCGCTGCCACACCAAGCTGGCCGAGCTGGAGCGCGCCGGCAAGCTTGATGCCGTGGTGACGCAAAACATCGACGGCTTGCATCAGATGGCGGGCTCGCAGCGCGTGTTTGAGTTGCACGGATCGGTCCATCGCAACATTTGCCAGTCGTGCGGAGCGCTCTATAGTGCCGAATGGATTTGCTCGCGCGAGCACGAGGACGCCGCGGGCGTGCCCGTGTGCCCCGCGTGCGGTGGTCGCATCAAGCCCGATGTGGTGCTCTACGAAGAGCCGCTCGACGAGCGTGTGTTGACCGGTGCCGTTGCCGCCATCGCCGCGGCCGATGCCCTCATTGTGGGCGGGACCTCGCTCGTGGTGTATCCGGCGGCAGGCCTTACGCGTTACTTTACTGGCGATACGCTGGCCATTTGCAATTTGGCGCCTACCGATCAGGATGCAAATGCCGACCTGCTGATTTCTTGCGACATCGCGGCCGCGTTTGCGTTCTAGCCCGTGTGCGCGGATACAATAGAAAGACTGAGTGCAAAGCGACCCCGCCGCCAGCTCCCCAAGCTCGGCGGCGTGGGCATTTTAGGAGGATGTTCATGGCGAACGACAGCAAGACATGGCGGTGCGGAAAGTATGAGCTCAGCTTTGACCGTCCGCGCATCATGGGCGTCCTCAACGTGACGCCCGATTCGTTTAGCGATGGCGGGGAGCACTTCGACCCGGATGCCGCCATCGAGTACGGTCTGGCGATGCTCGACGCCGGCGCCGACATCATCGACGTAGGCGGCGAGTCCACGCGCCCTGGCTTTACCCCGGTCAACCCCGACGAGGAGGCTCGCCGCGTGCTGCCCGTGGTGCGCGCGCTGGCCAAAGAGGGCGCCATCGTCTCGATCGACACGCGCCACGTGGCGGTTGCCAAGGCGGCCGTGCGCTGCGGCGCCTCGATCGTCAACGACGTGACGGGCTTCACCGACCCCAAGATGGTCGAGTTTGTTAAGACGAGCACCTGCGGCGTCATCGTGATGCATGCCGGCGAGGTCGCCGCGCCCGCACGCACGCACGCAACGCTGTCTCTTATACACATCTGACGCTGCCGACGACTCCTTACGTGTAGATC
>USHF01000074.1 GCA_900554465.1 uncultured Collinsella sp. | reverse complement strand
GTGCTTTTCGAACGCGTGGTCGATGACCATCTGGTCAAAGGCGGGCTGCGTCTGCTTGTCGAGCGAGAACAGCACCACGCCGGTGGTGTCACGGTCCAGGCGATTGAGCGGCTGCATGTCGGTCGCGGCAAAGCCGTCGCCCATCGCCAGCAGCAGGTCGCTGGCGTAGTCGGTGAGCGTGCGTTCACCGGTGCCGTCGCCGTGGACGATCATGCCGGCGGGCTTGTCGATGGCCATGAGCCAGGCATCGCAGTAGAGGACTTGAGGTTCTTCGTTCACGTGTAAGCCTTTCGGTTAGCTGATTCCCACAAACATGCAGCCCGAAGTCGCCCCGCGCAGGCGGGCGGCGGGCTTGCGGCCGGCTTGAGCCGCCTCGACGGCGCGACGGACGCGAGCGACGGCACGGCCAATCTCATCGGCCTCGAGCAGCGTTCCGTCCACCATAAGACGACGGACGCCGGCGTCGAGCAGCTGCGGTACCTGCGGCGTGAGGTCGATGGGGTAGGCATCGTACAGGCGAGAGCGGCCGTGGATGTCAGTTCGGACGGGCATGACCTTTCCGTCGATATTCTTGAGCGAGAGCTTGCGGGCACGCAGGCGGCAGCTGGCACAATCGTGGATACAGCCGTTGGCAACCTGCAGAATGCAATGCTCGCTTGTCATGACGCGCGGGCGGCCAAAGACGGTGATGCCCAGAGCCGCGGGCGCGGCGGCGCCGAGCGAGACAATCTCGTCGAGTGTGATCTCGGGCGAGAGCCAAAACGCACCGGCTCCGCGCTCGGCAAGCGCCTCCATGCAGGGCGTGTTGTGCACCGGCAGGCAAGAGCGGACCTCCGCCGTGGCGCCAACCTGGGCGGCCAGCGCGAGCTCAGAGATGTTGCCAATATCGACCGTGGCACCGGCAACAACCCACGGGTCAACGCGCTCGTGGTCGACGGTGCGGCAGACCTCGTCGAGTACGGGTACAATGCCCTGCTCAAGTGCATCGGCGGGGGAGACACCGGCTGCCTCGAGCGCATCGGTGGTCATGTAGATGCGCGTTGCACCCTCCGCGCGGGCGGCCTCGGCGGCCTCGAGCGAGGTGACGGTGGTGCAGATCTGCGGCTCATCGCGGTAGTGCTCGGGCGCGGGGCGGGAATTACTGGTTACAATCGCCGGCAGCTCGAGCGTTTTCGCGCGCTCCTCGTACGGTGCCAGAATGGCCTCTTCCAGCGCCTTACAAGCGGCGGCGCGCACCTTGTGCACGGCGGAAAAGCCCATACCGCAGCCGGCGTCGAGCGAAACGTCAAAGCTCGCGGCCTCAAAGGGAGAGGAGCCCATGCGCCCGACGTGCTCAACCAGATCGGACGCCTCGACCGCGCGGGTCTTGGCGGCCTCGACGGTAAAGCCCGTGGCCGTGGCCGTAAGCGAAGGATCGTCGCAACAGGTGAGCGTAACGGCAAACGGCTCGCCCAGACGCGCCACAACGGACACGTCTACGGCGCGGCGGCGCAGCACATCGCGCTTGAGTGCGGCGCCGGCGGCGTCAATGGCGCGCTGGCTTCGAATCACGCGCACGCGGCAGCCCTCGGGCATGCTACGGGGCACGCGACACTCGATAACATCGCCGGCAGCGGCATCATCGGCGGCAATGGTGGTCAGGAACTGGTCAAACTCGTTATCGTGGCGAAGCTCCAGCAGGTCGCCCTTGCCCACGGGCTCAAGCAGCTCAATGCGGGCGATGGCGGCGCGGCGACGGCGATCGTCGGGCTTTAGTCCGCGTACATCGCGGTTGGCCAGACGGCTGCCCAGCACCGTGCCCACAATCTGGCCGCGGTTGTTGGAGCGCTCGTAGCTCATCATCTCGTCGCCCGAGGTGCCATCCTGGTAGGCGTGCGTAAAGTCGCGATTAAAGCAGCGCTTGAGCTGGCGCTGGCGAGCGGCGTCCTCGTGCTTATCTACGGCGACCCCGGCCAGCATGTCATCAATCTGGTGACGGTACACATCGACGATGGAGTACACGTAATCGGGAGCCTTCATGCGGCCCTCGAGCTTGAGCGATGCGGCGCCGGCGTCATACAGACGGCGAACAAGCTGCGACGTGTTAGTGTCGCGCGGGCATAGCGCGCGCTCGCGACCGGCAGGGGAGAGCGAGCGGCCGTTCTCGTCGATCAGCTCGTAAGGCAGGCGACAGGGCTGAGCGCACATGCCGCGGTTGGCCGAGCGGCCCGCCATGGCAAAGCTCGACAGCAGGCACAGACCCGAGTAGCAAAAGCAGATGGCGCCGTGGCTAAAGACCTCGAGGTCCACATCGGGCGCGGCGTTGTGAATGGCGGCGATCTCGTCGATGGAGAGCTCGCGCGAGAGAGTCACGCGGTCGGCGCCCTGCTCGCGGCACCAAAGCGTTCCGCGGTCATCATGGATGTTCGCCTGGGTCGAGATGTGCGTCTCGATGCCGGGCATCGTGCGCTTGACCTCAAAGAACAGGCCCCAGTCCTGGATGATGAAGGCGTCGGCGCCCAGCGTGGAGCAGCGATGGATGAGTTGCAGCGCATCGCCCATCTCGGACTGCTTGATGACGATGTTGACCGTGACGTAGACGCGCGACCCGGCTAGATGTGCGGCGCGGCAGGCTTGCTCAAAGGCCTCGTCGGTAAAGTTGGTGGCCTTGCGGCGGGCGTTGAAGCTGCCCATGCCGCAATAGATGGCGTCTGCCCCCGCGGCGAGTGCGGCGGCAAAGGGCTCGGGCCCTCCGGCGGGCGCCAAAAGCTCGGGTCTGCGGTTGGTGGTTCGACTGGCGGTTGCGGTCATATCCTGCCTTTCAAAATGCTCAGATATTCAAAAGTATAGTGGTGCCGTTGCGGCAGGCGATGCCCGTGCTCCAAGCGGGATAAAGTCTTCAGCAGCTTGGGCTGGCTGACCCCGTGGAGAACCGTTCAGCGGTTCGGGGAAACCGTTGGGCGATAAAATATTCTCGTAAACTGATAATAATCTTGCATCGCGCGGAAACCTTGAGTACTATCCCAATCAAGCGCGGTGTTCAGACCGAACTGTGCCTCCCGGTGCGAACGCCGCGCTCACGCTTTCTAGTTAACCGTAAGGAGATAAACATGAGCAAGACCGTCGTGTCTTCCGATAACGCACCCGCAGCCATCGGACCGTATTCCCCCGGTATCCAGACCGGCAACATGGTGTTCCTGTCCGGCCAGCTGGGCATCGACCCCACAACTGGCAAGATGCCCAAGGGCGTCGAGGCCCAGGCCAAGCAGTCCCTTGCTAACGTCGAGGCCCTGCTGACTGCCGCCGGCGCTACGTTTGCCGATGTCGTCAAGACCACGGTCTACCTGGCCGACATTGCCGACTTCGCTGCCGTGAACGAGATCTACGCCTCCAAGTTCGAGGCTCCGTTCCCCGCGCGCAGCGCTTTCCAGGTTGCCGCCCTTCCGGCTGGCGGTCTGGTCGAGATCGAGGTCGTCGCCGCTCTCTAAGGCGTTGGCAACAACTAAACATGACATGCAAAAAGACCCTGCAGCGCGTGCGAGCTGCAGGGTCTTTTGTTAAGTGACGGATCGCTTGTGGAGCTGCGCTCCATTTTGCTCGTTAGCCCTCCTTGCGAACTTTTTGCAGGTAGCGGTAGACGCTGGGCTCCGAGATGCCCAGCGCGGTGGCGGCGCAGGCCACGGCGCCCTTGAGCATGAACACCCCGTTGCCGTTGAGGTGGCGAATGACGTCCACGCGGTCGCCCTGACCAAGCGACGCTACATCCAGCCCGCGCGCGCTCAGCAACTCGGCAATGCTGCGGTCGATGAGCTCCTGTGTGGACTCCGAAAGGCTTTCGACCTCGATAGGGGCGGGCTCCGTGCGCGTCGGCGCCGCGTCGAAGCACGTCATGAGCTGCTGCGCCATGGCGTTGATGGAGCGTACGGTCGAGAGGTCGGTGTTGACGCAGAGCATACCGACGATCTCGTCATTCTCGCGGATAAAGTACGTCGCCGACTCCAACGTCTTGCCACCGGCACCGCGGCCCTCGTAGCCCGTAATAAACGGCAGGTCGCGATACTTGGCGTCGTGCATGATCTTGAGTGCCAGATCGGTGGCGGGACCGCCGACCTTGCGGCCGCTCACGATGCCGTTGCGAATATCGACGATGGCGTGGTCGGGATCTGAGAAATCGTGCAGCACGATTTCGCTGTTCTTACCGAGTATCTGCTCCAGGAAATCGACCATCGGCAAAAAGCGACGTACGGTCTCGTTCACGGGCAACTCCTTGGGGTGAAATCGGAAATGTTCATAACAATTTTTTATCATGGTAACACGGTGTCTATTGACTCGTATATCCGCAGGTACATTGCGTAATACAGACGAACGGTAGGAATTTAGCGGTAAACGGTCGACCAAAAGAAAAGTTAGATGTCATTTTGACCAGACACTTTCCTGACCTGCGGAAATGCATTATCTCAGCTGAAGAATAGTCTGATAACAAAAAATTATTATTGAGAATGAGAATCATCTTTAATACGATATGCAACGAAGGCACAACCTCAACCCCGCACTGCGTCACAATAGAGCGTTAGATGCGAAAACAACTATTTCGAGGATTGGTGGTCAAATGACCCAGGAGACGGTTACGAACGGCACTGAAGCCCTGTTCACTCGCGAAGGCATGCCGCCCGTTAAGGAAATGATCCCGTGTGCCCTTCAGCATGTACTGGCATCGTTTGCCGGCATCATTACCCCGGCGGTCATCATGGCCGGCGTCTACGGCTTTAATAGCCAGCAGAGCACCGACATCATTCAGGTTGCACTCATTCTTTCGGCGATCGACACGGCCCTTCAGGCCTTCGCTCCCTTCCGTCGCATTGGCGGCGGCCTGCCCATCGTCATGGGCGTTTCGTTCGCGTTCCTGCCGGCCCTTCAGGCCATGGGCGCCTCGGGCTTTAGTTTTGGCGCGCTGCTGGGCGGCGAGATCGTTGGCGGTGCCGTCGCGGTCCTCTTTGGTCTGGCCTACAGCAAGATTAAGTGGCTGTTCCCGCCCGTCGTGACCGGCACGGTCATCTTCTCCATTGGCGTCTCTCTCTATCCCACGGCCGTCAAATACATGGCCGGTGGCATGGGCACGCCGTTGTGGGGCACCCCGCAGGCATGGTGCGTCGCTCTTATCACCTTCGCCGTCGTCTTCGCGCTCGCCAACTTTGGCAAGGGCACGCTCAAGCTGGGATCCGTGTTCTTTGGTATGATCGTTGGCATGATCGTTTCGATCCCCTTTGGCATGATCGACTTCTCCAGCGTCGCCACCGCTCAGGTCTTCGCTCTTCCCAAGCTCATGCCCTACGCGCTCGAGTTTGATCCCGAGGTCTGCATTACCCTCGCCGTCGTGTTCCCCATGGTTGCCATCCAGGTTATCGGTGACGTCTCCGCCGCCTGCCTGGGCTCCATCGACCGTATGCCCACCGAGCGCGAGCTCTCCGGCGCTATCGTGTCCCAGGGCCTCACTTCTATGGTCGGCGGCCTGCTGGGCGGTCTTCCCACCAGCGCCCTTGGCCAGAACGTGGGCATCATCTGCTCCAACAAGGTCGTCAACAAGTGGGTCTTTGTGATCATCGCGGCCGTCTTTGCCATCGCCGGTCTGTTCCCGCAGCTCTCTGCCGTGCTCTCCGCCATCCCGCAGCCTGTTATCGGTGGCGCGACCGTCGGCGTCTTTGGCACCATCACCATGAACGGTGTGCGCATGTTCACCCGCGAGGGCCTCACGCAGCGCACCACCACCATCGTCGGCACCTCCGTTGTCTTTGGCTTGGGTATCTGGATGGCCAGCGGTTGCCTTGTCGGCGAGGGCATGCCCACCTGGGTGTCCACCGTCATCGGCTCCAACGCCGTAACCCCCACCGCCATCATGGCCATCGTGCTCAACCTGATCCTTCCGCAGACGCCGGTCGTGGCTCAGCACATCGATGCCGCCAAGGATGCCGCTGTGAATCTGGTCCTGCCCGAGAGCAAGAAGTAACCAATTCGGTGCTATTCGCCGGCGGACGCATCGCCTCGTCCGCCGGCGCCATGCGGCGCCAAGCCGCACTTCAAAGGGCTCGTCCCTTTGGTGAAGCGTTGACGGGAGAGGGCCCGTTTCCGGTGTAGGCCGGCGCTTCGCACTTCCGCCATGTCAGAGGTGTCAAACCCCGCCCCTGATGTTGAAGGGAGCATTTATGCTTCTGGTCGCTAACGGTTCCGTCTTTACCCGCAACGCTCAGACTCCGTTCATTCCCAACGGTGCGGTCGCCATTGACGGAGATACGATCGTCGAAGTGGGCCCCGAGCGCGAGCTCAAGGCCAAGTACCCGGATGCCGAGTACGTCGACGCCCAGGGCAACCTCATCATGCCCGGACTTATCAACTGCCACACCCACATCTACTCGGGTCTGGCCCGCGGCCTTGCCATTAAGGGCTGCAACCCCACCAACTTCCTGGAGAATCTTGAGCAGCAGTGGTGGAAGATCGACGACAACCTGACGCTCGACGGCACCAAGGCCAGCGCCTATGCCACGATTCTGGATTCCATCCGCGACGGCGTCACCACGATCTTCGATCACCATGCGAGCTTCTGCGAGATTCCGGGCAGCCTCTTTACCATTAAGGACGCCGCTCAGGAGCTGGGCATGCGTTCGTGCCTGTGCTACGAGGTCTCCGACCGCCGCGGTCAGGAAAAATGCGACCAGGCCATTGCCGAGAACGCCGAGTTTGCCCAGTGGGCCGCCAAGGAGCGTCGCGATAACGACAACCACATGATCGCCGCCATGTTTGGCGGTCACGCCACCTTTACGCTTTCGGACGAGACCATGGACAAGATGGCCGAGGCCAACAACGGCCTGACCGGTTTCCACATCCATGTGTGCGAGGGCATGAATGACGTGTGGGACTCCCGCCTCAACCGCGGCGGCATCAGCCCCGTCGAGCGCCTGCTGCAGCACAACCTGCTGGGTCCCGACACCATGCTCGGCCACTGCATCCACGTGACACCTGCCGAGATGGACATCGTCAAGGAGTCCGGCACCTGGCTCGTCAACAACCCCGAATCCAATATGGGCAACGCCGTGGGCTGTGCCCCCGTGCTCGAGTTCTTCCGCCGCGGCATTCCCGTGTGCATGGGCACCGACGCCTACACTCACGATATGCTCGAGAGCCTCAAGGTCTTCCTGATCATTCAGCGCCACAACGCCGCTATGCCCAACGTGGGCTGGTGCCTGTCTCTTATACACATCTGACGCTGCCGACGAC
>USHF01000073.1 GCA_900554465.1 uncultured Collinsella sp. | reverse complement strand
TACGAGATCTGCGCATGTCTCGTGGGCTCGGAGATGTGTATAAGAGACAGTCCTCCGACTACGTCTTCGACGGCACGGTCGAGGTCCACACGGAGGACGAGCCCCTCAGCCCGCTGTCCGTCTACGGCCAGACCAAGGCCGCCGGCGACATCGCCGTGGCCGGCTGCCCGCGCCACTACATCATGCGCAGCTCCTGGGTCATCGGCGAGGGACACAACTTCGTCAAGACCATGAGGGCGCTGTCCGACCGCGTCGCCGACCCCGAGGACGGGCTCGAGCAGATCACGGTCGTGGACGACCAGCTGGGCCGCCTGACCTTCACACGCGACATGGCCGAGGCCATCTTCCACGTGCTGGGGACGCACGCCCCCTACGGCACCTACGACTGCACCGGATCCGGCGCGGTGAAGTCCTGGGCGGACATCGCCCGCGCCGTCTTCGAGGCCGCCAACGGCAACGGGGAGAACGTGGTCCCGGTCAGCACCGCCGACTACTACGCGAACGCCTCGGACCCCATCGCCCCGCGCCCGGTCCACTCCGCGCTCGACCTCTCGAAGCTCGAGGCCGCGGGCTTCCACATGCCCGACTGGGAGGAAGAGCTGGGGGAGTACATCAAGACGCTCTAGCCGCTATTAACTTTTCGAGAGTAAAAGCCGCCGTTCTTTAACGGCGGCTTTTCTTGTTGGTGGCTATCTGCGCAGTGGTGCCAATAGTATTTTGCGGAAGATCTACCTCTCGCTTGGCATGGAAGTAGGGTGGCCGGGCTGGTCGTCGTAGGCGTATTTGCTGTACACGTTGACCTCCCACTGCTTTTTTTCGACCTTTGCTACAGAATCTAGGATGAAGCCGGTCGCAAGGCTCAGGCCGCACAGGAACATAAACGAGGCGGCGAGCACAGCGGTGGGGAAGCGCGGGACGAGGCCGGTCTGGAAATATTCGACAACGATGGGCATGCCCAGGGCGAGGCCGAATACCGCGAACAGAAGCGCAACGAGGCTGAAGAACTTCAGCGGGCGGTAGTCCTTGAACAGCGTGCCGATCATCGCAACGACTTTAATGCCGTCGCTCACGGTGTTGAGTTTGGACTCGGAACCCTCGGGACGGTCGCGGTACTCGATGGGCACATCTTTGATGCGCCAGCGGTGGTCGACGGCGTGGATCGAGAGCTCGGTTTCGATCTGGAAGCCCTCGGAAAGCACTGGGAAGGTTTTAACGAACGGGCGGCTCATGGCGCGGTAGCCTGTCATGACGTCATCGAAGCTGTAGCCATAGATCCACTTGATCATGGCGCGGACCAGATTATTGCCAAAGCCGTGGAAGGCACGCTTGTTCTCCTCGGCGTAGGTGCCGTTGGAAAGGCGATCGCCTACGGTCATGTCGGCCGTGCCGTTAAGGATGGGCTCGCAGAGGGCCTTGGCCGCCTCGGCGGGGTAGGTGTCGTCTCCGTCGACCATCAGGTAGCAATCGGCGTCGATATCGCGAAACATCTGGCGGCACACGTTGCCCTTTCCCTGACGGGGCTCAAAGCGGACTGTGGCGCCGTGCTCGGTGGCAATGCGTGAGGTATCGTCCGACGAGTTGTTGTCATAGACATAGACCGTCGCCTGCGGAAGCTCGCGGTGAAAGTCGTCGATGACTTTGCCGATCGTGAGCGCTTCGTTGTAGCAAGGGATGATGACGGCGATGGATTCAGAATTCACTTAATGCTCCTTATACATTCAATCCTAGAAAGTATAGCCGTTTGGGCCTGGCATCCTAAGATGTGGGTTAGTTCTCCAGTTTTGTTGCGCGAATCGTTTGCATGGCCGTCGGGTCTATACTGTTCGTTTGTCAACGATTACGAGTAAAGGAGTTGCATCCGTGTCGGATCAGACAAAGCAACAAGAAGCTCGCAGTCTGCCTGCGACGTTTGCTAAGAACGAATTTGAGAAGGACGCGTTTATCCTTCGTCAGCTGGTTACCAAGGATTTTAAGATCAAGTATCGCCGTAGCGTTCTGGGCGTCGCATGGTCGGTGCTCAACCCGCTGCTGATGATGATCGTCATGGCCATCGTGTTCTCGACGATTTTTGGCCAGGGCCGCAATGGCTCAATGACGCCCGAGATGTACCCGCTGTACTTGATCGTGGGTAACGTTACCTTTGCCGTCATGTCCGAGTCTACGAACCAGGCCCTGACGTCGATCGTGGGTGCTGCCCCTCTGCTCAAGAAGGTTAAGGTGCACCGCTGGGTCTTCCCGGTGCAGAAGGTGCTCTTCTCGCTGGTCAACTTTACCTTCTCGCTGGTCGCCGTCGCCATCGTTATGCTGTGGTTCCGCGTTATGCCTTCTTGGCATCTGATTCTGCTGCCGGTTTGCCTGCTGCTGCTTATGTGCTTCTGCATGGGCCTGGGCATGATGCTCTCTGCCCTTACGGTCTTTTTCCGCGACGTTATGCATCTGTGGAGCGTCGTCATTACGGCGTGGACTTATATTACGCCCATCTTCTGGACGACTGACTATATTGCGCAAATGCCGCATCTCGTGCGTATCTTGATGTATGCGAACCCCATGTATAACTACCTGCAGTTTATGCGCGATATCTTCTTGTTCCAGACCACGCCCTCGCTTTTGACGTTTGGTATGTGCGTCGCTTGGGCGGTCCTTGCGCTTGTCATTGGCTACACCGTGTTCCATAAGTCCGAGCGCAAGTTTATCCTCTACATCTAAGGAGTGCTGTGATGACTGAATCTGTTGTTGATTACAGCGAGCAGCCTCTGGCTGTCGAGGTCGACGACGTCACCATGATCTTTAACATGGCGTCCGAGTCGCTGACCAACCTCAAGGAGTACTTCATTAAGCTTGCCAAGCACGAGCTGTTCTTTGAGGAGTTTAGGGCACTTAAGCACATCTCGTTCGATATTCATCGCGGCGAAGTTGTCGGTCTGGTTGGCACCAATGGTTCCGGTAAGTCTACGATGCTCAAGATTATCGCTGGCGTGCTTGAGCCTAGCGAGGGAAGCGTTAAGGTCCATGGCAACATCGCACCGCTGATTGAGCTCGGCGCCGGCTTTGATCCTGAGCTGACGGCCCGCGAGAACATCTATCTGAATGGCGCCCTGCTCGGCTATACCAAGGAGTTCATCGACGCCAACTTTGACGGCATAATCGAGTTCGCTGAGCTTCAGAACTTTGTCGACATGCCGCTTAAGAACTTCTCCTCGGGCATGGTTGCGCGTATCGCCTTTGCAATCGCGACGATTACCGAGCCCGATATTTTGATCGTTGACGAGACGCTGTCCGTCGGTGACGTGTTCTTCCAGCAGAAGTGCGAGGACCGTATCCAGCACTTTATCCAGAGCGGCGACGTGACGGTTCTGTTCGTTTCGCACTCCATGGAGCAGGTTGAGCGCATCTGCCAGCGTGCCGTTTGGATCGAGAAGGGTGACCTTCGCATGGACGGCCCGGTCGATGAGGTCTGTAAGGCGTACCGCGAGCAGTTCAACTAGGTTATAATTACTTGCGCCTGACAGGCTTGCGCTTGCTTGGGCGTGCGGTTATATGCTCCATTAGCTCAGTTGGATAGAGCAGGGGACTTCTAATCCCAAGGTCGACGGTTCGAATCCGCCATGGAGCACCAGAGAGTTTTTGAAGACCCGGTTTAATGCCGGGTCTTTGCTATTTGGGCGCATGGGCATGCTATTGTTTAAACACAGACCCCAAGACATGGCGATGACTTGCGGCCATATTTGTTAATTTGGACTGTGGCGCGCTTTCATCGTCACAGAAAGATGCCCGGTGCAGCGTTCGCGCTGCACCGGGCATTCTGTTTGCTTATGATGGCTAGCTAATGCACCTTTGTCTCTACGCCTCCGTCGGCTCCACGCCTAGCTCGTTGCGGACGAGATCGAAGGCTGCGGCGATGGCCTTGTCCATGTCGTAGTACTTGTAGCCGCCCAAGCGACCGGCGAAGATAACGTTGCCCTCCTGCGCCGCCAGCTCCTCGTACTGACTGTAGAGGGCCTCGTTCTTGGCGTCGTTGATGGGGTAGTAGGGCTCGTCGCCGGGCTTCCAGTCGGCCGGGTACTCGCGCGTGATGACGGTCTTGTCCTGCGTGCCGAACTCGAAGTGCTTGTGCTCGATGATGCGCGTGTAGGGGATCTCGCGCTCGGTGTAGTTGACCACGGCCACTCCCTGGTGGTCGGCCTCGTCGAGCGTCTCGGTCTCGAAGCGCAGGCTGCGGTACTCGAGCGTGCCCAGCTTGAAGTCGTAGAACGCGTCGATGGGGCCGCAGTAGATTGTCTTGGCGGCGATATCGGGCTCGGCGGCGGCCAGCTCCTTGTACTCCACGCCGCAGCGCACCTCGACGCCCTCGAGCATGTTGGCGACCATCTCGGTGTAGCCGCCCATGGGGATGCCCTGGTAGCGGTCGTTGAAGTAGTTGTTGTCGTAGGTGAAGCGGCAGGGGAGGCGCTTGATGATGCTCGCGGGCAGGTCGCGGCAGTCGCGGCCCCACTGCTTCTCGGTGTAGCCCTTCACGAGCGTCTCGAAGATGTCGCGGCCGACGAGCGACAGCGCCTGCTCCTCGAGGTTTGCCGGCTCGCCGATGTTCTCGGCGGCCACCTGCTCGGCGATCTTTGCCTTGGCATCTGCAGGCGTGACGACGCCCGGCCACATCTTGGCGAAGGTGTTCATGTTGAAGGGCATGTTGTACATGCTGCCGTGGAAGTTGGCGACCGGCGAGTTGACGTAGTTGTTGAACTCGGCGAAGAGGTTGACGTAGTCCCAGACGTCCCTCATGGAGGTGTGGAAGATGTGCGCGCCGTAGCGGTGGACCTGGATGCCCTCGACGTCCTCGGTGTAGACGTTGCCGGCGATGTGGTCGCGGCGGTCGATGACCAGGACCGACTTGCCGGCGCGCCTGGCGGCGTTGGCGAAGACGGCGCCCGAGAGGCCGGCACCGACGACGAGGTAATCGTACTGGGACATTGATGTGCTCCTTTGTATGTAATCAAACAGTTACTTAAGATTTGGGACAAATAAACCTGATAATTCTGTTCCAAGGATTAGTGTACCAGGCGTGTTGTAGGCTTTCTTTCAGCAGCTTCAGCTCATGTGCATAGCCCCGGTTTCTAGATGATTTAAAGAATCTGCTAATTCGTCTTCAAACACTTCGGTAAGACTTTCGATACGGCATTCATTGCCTGCGGCTTTAGGTACTGCTCGTTGAGTCGTGCCTTTTTGTAAGCGTAGCGAGTGTCTGCTGAGTATTTGACCAGCACATCGGTGAAGAACCGCTCCCAGCTTAAATAATCGCGACTTTCGATATAGCTTGAGGGGTCCTCGAGGATTTTGGGAATGTCGCTGCTGGGTATGAGCTCGGAGCGCAGGAGTGTCCACTCAAACGATTCCGGGAGGAATAGGCGAACGTTCTTGTAAACGCGCTGTCCGAGCACTTTTTCGATGTAGGGACCAAACGCTGCGCCGTCTCCTATGGCAAGAACGTTTTGCTCGGGGCATTCGTGAATCGTACGTTTTAGATTCGCAACGCCGGTGGCCGTATAGCAGGGGATTCCGAGCCGTTTGCAAAGAGCGTTGTAAAACTGATAACCAGACTTGCTGTCCTCCACAACCACGGCATCGGGTATTTCGAATCCAACATTTAGGTCCTGATATAGCATGCTTGCCGTGTGGCTGTATATCGGTTTTGTTACCGAGTAGAAGCGTTTATCGCTCTTTCGGCCATTGATTGTTTTACTCGTGGTGTTTACCAGCTTTAGGATTTCGTCGACACTGTAGGGGAGTTCGCTGGCGTCTCGACGAGATATCAGGACAAAATAGTTGGATGAGCCGTTTACGGCTTTGGCGAAGTCCTTTGAGTAGATAAACTCGTTGCCCTCATCTAGAAAGACGATTGAATCTTCGATGATCGACAGCTCGCGCTCCCAGCGTCTGCCGGAAAGCGTTTCGCAAGGCACGTCGGAGCTAAGTGCAACGCCGCTTTCCGGTCCTCGGTCGTTGTAGTCGCGAATCATCGAGATGAGTGTCGTTTTGCCCGTGCCGCTGTTGCCGCGTATAAAGGAAATATTGCGTTTAAAGGTGAGCGTGTATTTGACTTTTGCGCGCTCCACGACAACGGTGTGTGTTCCCTTCATTACTCATCAACATCCAAAAAGTCATTCGTGGCGCCGACAAACTCCTGCATGTTTCTAACGATGCGGCCATCGTTTTCAATGCGGATTTCAAAGCTCTTCCAGGGGAATTTCATGATGTGGTAAAGGGTTACCAGTACATCCTGCCCTTTGCCAATTTTGAGCAGCCAGCGGGCGCAGTTATCTCCGCAAGTGGATGCATTGAACACCATGTTTGGTAGATTGCGCACCAACAGCAGCGTCTTAACGCCGCCGGAAAGCTCGAGGGGAGTAATCGAACCGAGCTGTTTGCTGATGATGTTGTGCGGGCCGATGAGCTCTGAACCGTCAACACTTTTAATCATCTGCGCTGCCAGAGGGTCCTCGAACCAGGAATCCAGGTACGAGTTCCTAAAATAGGTTTCGGTATCGTAGATGGAACCGGGGTAATCCCCCAGGTGAATGCTCAGCATGTGGGTCTCCAGACGTTGTGTGACTGCAACGATTATATGCCAGTAATAAAATGCTGGCAGCAGCGAGGTCGCTGCTGCCAGCGCTGGAGTTCTGTTCGTGTGAATCGTTGCTAATAAATGGATCCGCGACGCTACTTTTCGATACGCTCCCTCAGCAGCTCCAGCGCGTGTGCGTAGCCCCGCAGGCCCTCGCCGGTGATGGTGGCGAAGCAGGCCAGGCGGGCGTAGCTCACCTGGCGGAAGTCCTCGCGGGTCTCGACAGCGCTGATGTGTACCTCGACGGCAGGGATGGCGACGGCCTTGAGGGCATCGAGGATCGCCACGCTCGTGTGCGTGTAGGCCGCCGGATTGATGACGATGCCGTCGACCTTGCCGTAGGCCTCCTGGATCTTGTCGACGATGCTGCCCTCGTGGTTGGATTGGAAGACCTCGACCTCGTCGAAGCCCTGTGCGGCGCCCGCTTCCTGGCAGATCTGCACTAGGCGGTCGTAGTTGTCGCTGCCATAGATGCCCGGCTCGCGAATGCCGAGCATGTTGAGGTTGGGGCCATTGATGACGAGTGCTTTCATGGATGCTTCCTTTGCGATTGGAAAACCACCACAAAGGCGCCTGTCCCCTTTGTGGTGGTTTTGGTTAGAGAGCGGGTGGGAGGGTGTCGAGGAGCTGTCTCTTATACA
>USHF01000072.1 GCA_900554465.1 uncultured Collinsella sp. | reverse complement strand
CGAGATCTGCGCATGTCTCGTGGGCTCGGAGATGTGTATAAGAGACAGCTTCTGGGGACGTACCGATGTGATCGATGAGCGCCTTCTCCACCATAAGGAAATGCGTCACGCAGTTATGGCTATAGAGCAGGTCGACGTTGAGCTTAGTCTTAAAGACCGGCTGGCCCCACTCCCCTGCTTTCTGGAACATGTCCTCGTCGCAGAACAGGACCTGGGGACGCTCGCCCTCGGCAGCCTTGTTCAGCGCGGCAACATAGTGGAATAACGCGTCCGGTTCCAGAATGTCGTCATGGTCCAAGAACGCGATGTAGTCGCCCGTCGCTTGCTCAATACCAGAGTTGGTATTGACCACAATGCCGCCGTTGCCGGGAAGCTCGATGCGACGGATGCGCTCGTCATTGGCATCCGCCGCAAGATTGGCCACCGCATCCCATTCGGGTGAGGCGTCCATAAGGAGCAGTTCCCAGTTGTCATAGCTCTGGGCCAGCACCGAGTCCAGCAGCTCGCGCAGGTAGACCCGATCAGTCTTGTAGCACGGCACCACAATGCTCACGAGCGGTCTATAGGCAAAGGCCGCCGAAGCGACACGCTGGCACGCCAAATCGCCCGGCTTTGCGCGATGCTGCTCAAACCAACGTCGATAAGCTGCGTCGTCTGCACGCGCGTCCTTCATACGGTTCCAGCTGTCGTCGACCATGCCGTTGTACAGGCGACCATCCATGGCGCAAAAACCGCTCTGGATCTGCTCCGTGGAATCGCTCACAATCGCGACAAAATCTCGTATATCCTGAGGCATCTCTACGCTCAGATACGTTTTATTGACACGGCAACCGTTGCGCTGCGGCACATCGGCCTGCGACTCAAACACATGCACGGTGACATCGATGGCGTTCATATGCGTATCGAAGATCTGAAGCTCAGGTGCGCACTGGGGGTCTCCCGCCCAGATAACCTCATAGCGCCACACCGCGCCGGCGTCTGCCGGCAAATAGCGAATGGCATCGATCTCGTAGCAACCGCAGCGTTCGCCACGCTGCGCATCGCGGATAAGCGCACACAGTGCAGGCTTTGTTTTGTAGTTAATCTTGGATTCCAGCTTTGCCACGCGGCTATCAAGGCGAATGGAGCCCAACCTTTGGTCACCGGATGCAAATGTGACGTCAATCGTAGAGCCGTCCAAAAACGGAAGCACCAAGACAGCGAGCTCGCGCTCGTAATCGGAAACGGAAGGGCAAAGCGCCAGCACACGGCCATGATCGACCGGGAGCACCAGCGACGGCACACAAGAACCGCTCGTCGTCGCATGGGCAAACGCTTGAGAACCCTCCCGCTCAATAAGCGCGGCGACATCCTGACCGACAAAACGAAGCAGCACAAACAGACGGCCCTGGCTGCGGCAAAGTGCCAAACGCTTGATACTCATCTACACTTCTCGCTTTCCCAGAGCGTTCGCTGCCATGCGTTTGCAGGCACCCAGGCGCCCAAACCTCAAGACGTCGTAATCGAACATGAGCTTTTTGCACTCACGGGCATTGGGGGCCTTGCCGGTAAGCGCCGCACGCACCATAGCAGCAACAGAAGGAGCGCATTGTGCGAGCGCGGCATCGCTACCCACGGCAGAACCGACAAGCGCCGTGGCAACGGCAGCAACCACCTTGCCGCAGTCCGAACCCAGCAACCTGAGCGCATCGTACAGCACCAGATCGCAGAGGAAGTACGCCAGGTCCTCGGCATGCTGGGCATCGAGACCATCGCGCTGCCAGTCAGCCAGCACCGCGGAGTAAATCTTCACGTGCTCCAGCAGTCGCGTCTCGTCGTCATAGCGCATGGTGTCCATAAGCGAGCCCTTGCGCGCCACGCGGTAGTCATACAGCTTGTTCGAGATAAGCGCGGTCTTGCGCGAACGACCGTACACGGCAAAATCGAAGACCTGGTCCTCGCCATACTTGACGGTTTCGTCGAACACGATCCCGTTACCCAGCAAAAACTCACGCTTGCAGGCGGTGCGCCATGCAAAGGGGCGAGATGCTTCCTTAAACAGCAGGTCAGAGCTATAGCCTTCAAACGACACATCGCGCGGGCTCAGCACATAGTTAAGCCACGGATACCCTGCCTCGAGCGGATACGGATTCGCGCCAAAGGTCAACACGTCGCAATCCTCGCGCTCAAAGGCATCGACGATCACACGGCACGCATCGGGCGTAAACCGGTCGTCGGAATCCAAAAACGCGACGATAGGCGCCGTGGACGCGGCGATGCCTGCATTACGCGCACTCGACAGGCCGCCGTTCTCCTTATCGACCAGCGCAAAGCGCGAGTCCTTTTCGCAATAGGCAGCCGCAATATCGCGCGAACCGTCCGGCGATCCATCGTTGACTAACACGCCTTCCCAATCGGGCATGTCCTGCGCAAGCAGGGAGTCCAGGCACCAGGCCAGGCACTCCTCCACTTTATAGATGGGAACGACAACGGAAATCTTGGGGGTAGCCATAGTCACTCGCTCCTACTGTGCGGCCGGAACGTCATCGGGGTGCGGGTTGTCGCCGTAGGTGCACTGATACGTCAGCACACGCCAGACCAGCGGCAGGCCGCCAATCTTAAAGTAATGCTTAAACGTATTGAGCTTGCCCGGCTTCTTAAAGTCAAAGCGCGAATCGATATAGGCGCGGGGCGACTTGACCATCAGGCGCAAGTCGGTCTCGCCACGCGGATCAAACAGCGACAGATCAAAGCGACCGGCATCCCAGTCGGCCTTGAGCTCGGACGAGGCTTTCTTCCAAAACTGCTCGCGCAGTTCATCGACCAGGCGCTCATCGTTCCAACGGTACGTATCGACCTTCATGCGCATTAAAATACCCTGAAGCTGAGCCTTAAGCTCGGGGCGTTCATCCAAAAAGCGCTGCATCTCGGCGTATTCGTCGCACACGCAAAATACCTTGTTGGGCGAATTAACGGAGCTCTTCTCGTTGTCTTGGCGATAGCACAAAATGGGGTCCGCGATAAACGCAGCACGCTCGGCGCATGCCCAGACCTTAAAGTTAAAACCCGCATCCTGATACGAGGCACCCGGCGTGGGAAGGAAGCGAATCTGATTGTCGTTGAGGAACGCGCGCCGATAGATAGCCGACCAAATGGAAGGTTTGCGGTAGAAGATGCCCGGGCGATCGACGGGGCGATACGCGGCGCCCGTCATATGCTCGTCGATAATCCCAAACAGCTCACGTCGCTCGCTGGGCGTGGACCAATACAGATAAAAGTCGCCCTTTACCGCATCGGCATGCTCAGCATCGGCCTTGGCGACCAGCTTTTGAAGCGAATCCTCAAACATAAAGTCGTCGGACTCAAGGATGCCCACGTACTCACCGCGCGCCATCTCCAGGCCACGGTTCATCGAGTCGCCGTAGCCGCTGTTGGCCTTGTCGATCATCTTTACACGGGGGTCGTGCTCCATGTACTCGCGGATGATATCCGGCGAGCTATCGGTGGAGCCGTCGTTGATGCAGATGATCTCGATGTCCTTGAGCGTCTGCGCCACGGCGGAATCGAGGCACTCGCGCAGGTAGCGCTCAACATTGCAGATGGGAATAAGCAGCGAAACTTTAGGGGTATCAGAGTTCTGCAAGAGAACCTCCCGTTGAATAGCGTGTAACAGGGTTATTTTAGCAGCCGAGTTGCGGCGGGCGGCAGCGCTTGGAATTATAGAAAGCGCTCCAGGCAGGCTTTGAGACCGCGAGTCGAAAGATAGAACAGCGTGGCGTCTGCCATCGAAACGCCCGAGGTCGCCGCAACGAGCTTGTGGGCAACACGGCGAACGGCACCCTTAGCAGGCATATCCGCCCACTCCGTTCCCAAAAACGTCGTGAGGTCCATGTTGACGCGAGCCGCCACGCGATGGAAGTCATCGGCATCCAAGCGCGCCAGATCGAACACAATTAGGTCCAAAAACCAAGTTATCAGCTCGCCGGGACACAGGTCCAAAAGACCATAGGCCGCCCAGTCTTCCAAGACCTCCTCGAGCATCTTCATGTGGGCGTCAAGCTTTTTGGCGCGCGCCTCGGCACTGTTGAACTCGTGCGTCGCCGATTCGCTCTCCATCACGTAGTGGTAGAACTTGTCAGGCATGACGACGGTCCTGCGGGCAAGCGCATAAGCCGCAAATTGGAAGACGACGTCCTCGCCCAAAGCCAAACCGGGGGCGAAGCGAATGCCTTCGCGATTGAGCAGCTCGCGCGAAAAAGCCGCACGGCAGGCATAGGGCTGCGCATTCGAATGGAACAGCAGTTGAGGATCGCGGGCGCCGAAGGTACCAGCTTTGGGGCTCATGAGTTGCTGGACGCGTTTGGGGGCAGCATCGGCAGGTTCACAGACGCCGCCAAAAACGGCGGCCTCGGCATCCGCAGACTCCATGGCATGCAGCACGCGCTCGACCGTCTGGGCATCGATGTAATCGTCGGCGTCCACAAAAAAGACGGTCTCGCCCTCGGCGACATCGATACCGGCATTTCGAGCACACGAGACACCCGCGTTTTCCTGGTCAATCACCAGTACGCGATCGTCGGCCTGCGCGATCTGGCGCAACACGTTCAACGAATCATCAGTCGAACCGTCGTTGACGCAGACAACCTGAATCGAACACTCAGACTGGACCAACAGCGAATCGAGGCATCGCTGAATGGAGCGTGCAGAGTTGTAAACGGGGACGACAATGGTAACTTTAGGACACGAGGCCTCTCCCATGCCGACCTACCCCCTCAGCGATTCGATGAGGAAGGCGGCGACCACGCCTGGGCCTCCAACCGAGGCGTAATACTTAGCACGCCCCAAGGCACCATCCGTCGCAAAACTCGGATGCTCGTCAACCCAGCCCTCGGGATCTTTGAGGATGGCAGCGAGATTTGCGCGCTTCCACGGTTTGAGGTCGTCAAGCAAAAACTCCCCCGCGTCCAAGGCCGCCTGAAATTCCTTAGCCATCTGAACCAGGAACTCCTTATAGAACTTAGGCGCCAGGCGCACGTAGTTCCACATGTATGAATCGTACTTAATGAGCTGGTTGAACTTGAGCATGCGCGCGACATCGCCGCTTGCGTGGTCGCGGGCATAATCCTCTCGAATCCAACGCTCAATCTCGGCATACTCGGTATTGACGCAAAAGACCTTAGCTGAAGAATTGACCGAGGAATTCTCGTTGTCCTGGCGATACGACAACACGGCATCGTGCAGGTAAATAGCCTTATCGGCGCACGCGATCACCTTAAAGGCAAATGACGTGTCCTGAAAGGATGCCCCCGGAGTCGGCAGGAACGTAATGCCGTTGCGCTCAAGAAAATCGCGACGGTACACGGCCGACCAAATCGACGGCTTTTGCTTAAAGAACTGCGTCGTATCGCTCGGGTGCACTGGCTTGCCACAGTCCTTGGCTTTAAACATCTCGTGCAGCGAACGGCGCTCCTCGGGCTTAGACCAGTAGAAATCAAAGTTCGCCTTCGCAAAGTCGGCATTATTGCTATCGGCGGCCGAGACAAGCTTTTCGAGTGCGTCGGGCGCCATAAAGTCATCGGACTCCAAGATACCAACGTACTTGCCACGCGCCATCTCCAGACCGTGGTTCATCGAGTCGCCGTAGCCGCTGTTGGCCTTGTCGATCATCTTGACGCGCCCATCGCGCTCCATATACTCGCGGATTATCGCCGGCGAGTTGTCGGTCGACCCGTCGTTAATGCAGATGATCTCAATATCCTTGAGCGTCTGCGCCAGGGCGGAATCGAGACACTCGCGCAGGTAGCGCTGAACATTGTAAATGGGAATAAGCAGCGACAGAACAGGGCTGCCAGAGACGTTAGTAGACAAATGTGCTCCTTAGGAAATACCTGTCGTTTCATGGTATCAAAGGGTCAGCGCGCCAGCGGGCGTTTATATAATCTATGGAGCTCGCAGAGGCAAACCGATACGAAAGGACGTCATGCAGCCCAAAGCCGCACGCAACATATCCATCGAGGCCTTGCGCCTGGTCGCAGTCGCCGGTATCGCGGTGTTCCACACCTTTCAGTGGACCTTCCAGGCAACCTGTGTCGGCTTGCCGGAATACGCGCCGCTTGCCGCCTTCCCCTATTCCGGCGTGCTCGGTTTTATTAACCTGCTGGGCTGCTGGGCCAACGAGGTCTTCTTTATGATCTCGGGCTATTTTCTCATCGCTTCTGCCGCGCGTGCTTGGGACGGTGGAGCAACGTGGAAGTCGCAAATGCAACGGACGACGCAGCGCCTGGGCAAGGTCGTTATGCCCACTACGTTTTATTGCCTCGTGGCGCTCGCGTGGTCCACGGTCGTCTCCCCCATTCCCGATGTTACCCTCAACACGCACTACTGGTACACGCTAGGCCTTGAGTTTATCTGGGTCTATGCCGCCACGGTCTTCATGGCGCCATGGTTTGGACTGGCTAAGAGTCGACTCTCCCAGAAGAGCTACACGACGACGGTCATCGCCGTTGGCATCCTCGCATTTGTTGTTAACGGGTATATAGCCGCCATGAGTACGACAAGCGCCGGCGAGTTTTCTTGGCTCCAGAAGCTCATGAGCGCTGCCACGTACGTAATCGCGTTTTTGATCGGCGGTCTGCTCCGCGACGTTACCGATGTCATGGATTCGGACAGGGCGGGCGCCTTGGGCATGCGGTCGCTCGCTGCGATTTTGGCGCTCGCCACCATCCTGGAAGGAGCACTCTCCTTCACCGGCAACCTCACGGCGATGGCAGTCCTCTCCTACAAGTCGACCTCGCTGATCTCGTTTGCCCTCGCTGCCGCCTCCTTGCTCTTTTCGGCAACCCGACGCAGTGCCTCAGGCAATCCGCGGACTGCGGGTGTCATCGTCACCTTATCGACCGCCACGCTCGGTTTCTATGTGATGCAGTCGCTCACCAGTAGCCTGTGGCGTCCCGTCTTCAATACGTTGCTCGCAAACATGCTGGTCAGCCAAAACAGCCCGGCAGCTATATGTATCATCACGGGTACCGTCATTAGCATCGTCTTTGCTCTGGCGCTCCTCATCATCGATGCAGCTAGAAGCCTTATCGTTCGCAAGCTCAAGCGGCAATAGACACGCTGCCGTCAGACGTCAAAGCCGCTACACCCGTGGCAGGTTCCTGCGTTTTATTCAAAGCTTGCCGTCAAGGTGCGGCGAGCCTTTACAATAGGACAGTCCCAAGGACGTATTCGATAGCTTCCGCGCAGCGCTCGCCCCTGTCTCTTATACACATCTCCGAGCCCACGAGACATGCGCAGATCTCG